>JBJEWY010000001.1:0-17500 GCA_051885305.1 Succinivibrio sp.
AAACCTAGAGTGCATCTAGTTTTGTTTTAAATTTCCATGTGGGAAACTAGAGTAAATTATATTTGTTTAATAAAATATCACATTTAGAGAAAATTGTCCTTATAAATAGATACGATCCTAAAAAAAATCCATTTAAAAATAATCCTTTGATGAAACTCATCAAAATAAAAAAGGCCATGAACATAGAATCCATGACCTAAATTAGAAAATATATTCTTTAAAGTACTACAACCTGTGAGAGGACACTTACCCTCTCATCATTGATTGATCCTTCAGTAACTGCTTTTGCAATCTCATCTGCGTTGTACTTGTCCTCAGGATAAACGACAACCACAGACATATCACCGTCCTGCAGGAAGTTGTGTTCTCCAAATTCAGTGTACCTTGTTGCACCAATTGACACCATGATCTCTGATGGGCAGCCAGCCTCATTCAAATAAGCGTTAATCATTTCAGCTGGTCCTTCATCCTGCTGATTGTTGAATTTTTCAATGAGCCATTCGATAAGCTTTTTATAAACATAACTGTAATCTCTTACAGCACTGTCCTCTCCATAAGGATGAGCCACACCATCGCGAACTAAGAAACTGGCAATACGGTATTTATTTAAAATGCCGTTCTCATCAAAGCTGTCAATTGCAATTGCATTATCAGAAAAACCTTTTGATGATGGTCCCCAGTTTTTCTTCATGCTGATTTTCTTGGCTCCCTCACGACGGATTGAACAGTCATTTGAGGCACCAAATACTTTTGGAGTAATTGAGATAACCTTACCGTTCTCCCATTTCACATCACATACGATAGCGCACTCTGGCTCAATCTGAAGCTTGCTCTCACCTTTTGGAAAGATGATCTTCTGACTGTCAAATGGAAAGACATGCAGATACTCTGGAGTATTAGCACCATTACCTGGAATAAAAGTTGGAAAGACAGCTTTTGGAGCTTTAGCTTCAGCAGTTTTCACATTGGTAAAGTCAGACGCCTCACCAGCCTGCTCTAAGTGTCCTGTAAAATTACCTGCTACACCGAATGTAGCCATAGAACTTAAATCAATCTTCATAAAAATCTCCTATTCTGACTTCATTCTACCAATTTTATGAACCTTTATACAAAGATAACGCTCTTAGGCTAAAATAATAAAAGAGGTTATATAAATGAATTTTTTTACCAAAGCGTTGCTGCTTGTGAAGGTGCTTACCTTTACTGAAACTGTACTAGCTTTAGATCATGACGTTTACAGTTTCAGAAACACCAAAAAAGAAATGATTGAGATCTTTAAGAAGCTTGAATTTCCAAAGACTCTTTACTGTAACTGTGACATTGATTTTAAAGAAAAGGGCTGGATGGTTAATCTGCAAAGATGTGGCTACAAGATCAGAAAAGACACCAAAAGAGCTTCAAGAATTGAAGCTGAACACATCATGCCCGCATGGGAATTTGGGCATGAGATGGACTGCTGGAAAAAGGGAAAGCGCAAAGGCTGTGAGACTGGCGACAGCAGTTACAAGGTTATGGAAAATGATCTGCACAACCTCTATCCTGCTGTAGGCGAGATAAACGGCGACAGGTCAAACTTCAAATTCTCAAGAGAGCTTAAAGGTACATCCCCTTACGGCAGATGCCAAGTTATAATTGACAGAAAACGTCAGCGAGTTTCAATTCCTGATAACGCCAAGGGTGTGGTTGCAAGAGCATATCTATACATGTCAAAGCGTTATAATATCGCGCTTGACAGTGAGCATATAAACTTGTTCAACGAGTGGAACAAGCGCTATAAACCAAGTAAAAATGAATGCCTAAGAAACAGGCTTATTGAAAGTATTCAGGGTAACGACAATCCCTTTGTTACAGGAAAATGCAAATAATGAGAACGGTCAGGATCTGCCAGTTAAATGCCAGAATAGAAAAAGATGCGATACTTGAACTTGATGAGGATGGTTTTGGCCATCTTATAAGAGTTTTAAGATTCAAAAAAGACGATACCTTCGTCGTTTTTGACGGTCAAGGACATGAGGCAGAGGCTGTGCTTGAGGAAGTATTAAAAAACAGCGCCACATATAAAATCACAAAGCTTTTAGAACGATCTGTAGAATCCCCTGTTTTCATGGAATTAGGTCAGGTTATAAGCCGTGGTGATAAGATGGAATTTACCATTCAGAAGGCTGTTGAACTTGGTATAAGTGAAATAACCCCTTTATATTCAATCCGCTGTGGTGTGAAACTTGATGATAAAAGAAAGGATAAAAAGGTAGAGCAGTGGCAGAAAATTGCTATTGCTGCCTGTGAACAATCAGGAAGAAACTTCGTACCTAAGGTAAATAACATCACAGATATTGATGAGTGGATTGGGCATACTGATAAAAAGCTCTCTTTAACTCTTGATCCAAAGGCTAACACAAGACTTTCTGAAATTAACTGCAAAGAAAGTTTAAGACTTCTTATAGGTCCTGAGGGCGGACTTGATGAAAGTGAAATCAATAAAGCCTGTGAGCATGGCTTTATAGGTGCTACCCTAGGTCCTAGAATTTTACGAACAGAAACAGCAGCCCTTGCAGCCCTTGCTGTTTTAGGCAGCCATTTTGGAGACTTATAATGTTTACCGACAAGCTTGTACTTGGCAGAAATACATCCTACGATAATGAATACGCCCCATCAAGACTTCAGAGAATTGAACGCTCTCTTGCAAGAAGCGGCATTCCAAATTTAAAGAAATTTTCAGGAGTTGATATCTGGCGTCTTTATGAGATGACCTGTCTTGATTTAAACGGTCTGCCAATGGTTTTTATGGGCATTATGAAGGTGCCAGCTGACAGCCGCTACATTGTAGAGTCAAAGTCACTTAAACTTTATGAACTCTCATATACCATGACAAAGTTTAAAGATTTAGACATGGTAAAGAAGGTGTTTGAAAGAGATTTATCAAAGCTTCTTGAGTGCAATGTCACAATTGATCTCTATTCATTGGGACTAAATGAGATCTTCATGCCTGTTATGCCTGATGGGATCTGTCTTGAGGCTCTAGATGAATGTAAGGATTTATCTTTTAGATCATACAAAGCTGATTCAAAACTGCTTGTCAGAAAATCAGCAAATTCTATAAGAGGCAGGTACTATACCAATCTTTTCAGATCATTATGCCCTGTAACCTCACAGCCTGATCATGCAACCGTAATGATTGATTACGAAGGAGATGAGTTCTCTCTTTCAGGTCTATTAAGCTACATTGTAAGCCTTCGTAACCATCAAGGTTTTCATGAGCAGTGTGTAGAACTTATCTACTCAGATATCATGACCGAATTAAAACCAAAAAATCTTACAGTATCAGCTTGTTTTACAAGACGTGGCGGCATTGATATCAATCCTGTAAGAACAAGCACACAAAGCCCTCTTAAGCTTACGCCAAGAACCATAAGACAGTAGATTGCAGGCAACTTAACAATCTTTACACTATCTGCTTCAAATAATAAGAGAAATTAACAATCACAAACTATAATCTTAAATATCAGATAATTATTACATCATAACAATAAGGAGCGTTTATGAGCGTTGTAGATGTATGGCCAGTTGGCTCCATGGCCCTTTTAACTCAGAGCGAAGCAGATGGCCTGTCAATGTCAAGCCAGGGTGAACTTTATGATCTTTACCGCAACTGCTCTCTTGCGGTTTTAAACAGTGGCAATGTAACAGATAACTCAAAAGAGCTTTTAGATAACTTCAAAAACTTTGAAATCAACATTATCCGCAATGAGCGTGGTTTAAAGCTTGAGCTTATCAATCCCCCAGAGTCAGCACTTGTTGACGGTCAGGTAATTACAAAACTTAGAAAGCATCTGTATGCAGTATTAAGAGATATTGTTCAGATTGACTCATTCTGTAACTTCCTTGATGGAACTTTAAAAAGCAGATTCTCATCTGAAAGTGCCTATACTACCAATCTCATTTTTATGATTTTAAGAAATGCCCATGTGCTGCAGGCTGGGATCAAGCCAAATCTTGCAGTATGCTGGGGTGGTCATTCAATCAATGAAAGTGAGTATGATTATGCCTACAAAGTAGGTCTTGAGATGGGACTTAGAAAGATTGATATCTGCACCGGCTGCGGTCCAGGTGTCATGGAAGCTCCTATGAAAGGCTCTCTTCAGGGATATTCTGAGCAGTGTGAGCAGGAAAAATGCCGCATGATAGGTCTTACAGAGCCTTCAATTATCGCAGCGGAACCACCTAATTCAATGATTACTGATCTTGTGATCCTGCCAGATATTGAAAAGCGACTTGAGGCATTTGTGCGCTTAGGACACAACCTTGTGATCTTCCCTGGTGGTCCTGGTACAGCAGAAGAGCTCTTGTATATTCTCTGCATCAAACTTTCAAAGGAGAACAAGCACAATTACCTGCCTTTAATTCTTACAGGTAACAGTGAATCAAGACCATATTTTCAAGCTTTAGAGGATTTCCTTATCACCTGCTTTGGCAAGGATATCACCCGTTACTATGAACTTATAATTGATGATCCTGCAAAGGTTGCCAAGACTGTTGCAGAAAACAACGGTTCAGTTCTTGATCACAGAACCATCACTCATGATTCCTACTGCTTTAACTGGTCTTTATACATTCCGCATGAGCTGCAGCAAGCAAATGAAGTAACCCATGAGTACATGGAACAACTTAATTTAAGTCGTGATCAGGAAGCCTGGAAGCTTGCAGCCAACTTAAGGGCGGCATTCTCTGGCATTGTAACAGGCAATGTCAAAGAGCAAGGTATAAGACTTGTAGCTAAGAAAGGTCCATTCAAGCTTCATGGAGATCCTGAAATCATCAATGCAATGGACAAGCTTTTAAAGGATTTCATAGATCAGGGACGAGTAATACTCTCACAAAAAGAGTATGTCCCATGTTATGAGCTTGTTCAGAACTGATAATTTATAAGGAAGGTGGAAACACCTTCCTTAAATAACAATCTTTCCAAAACTAAAATTATCTGTTTTCAGGATATAGTTTTTTTACTTTTTCATCTGGAAGTTCAAAATGCTGATAATCCTTGCAAGACTTCCAGTGCCCTCCCCACTCAAAACCATATTCTGTAAAAAGTTTATAGGCCAGATCGCTCTCATCTATCTTATAAGGAAAATCAAGACTTCTGTCTGTGTACAAAGTTGCAGTTGAAGGCTCTATTACAAGCTTTCCTCTTACTTCTTTGACATATGGATTGTAGAGAGTGTTGATATCAACGGCAAGGCCTAAACCGTGCTTTGATACCTTTTTAGTATGGGATATGAAACGGAAATTAAATGACGATGAATTGTTATCTCTCATGGAAAGTTCATCATCAGCGTTGTATTCATCTACAAGTCTTACCTTTTCGATGCGATAGCCTGCTTTATATAATTTGTAGAAGATCTCCTCTATGGCATCTGCTATATGTCTGTTGCAGATTAACTCACCATCTAAAGTTTCACCGTCTTTGCCATTATGGAGGATCTTAACTAAACGAAGTTCAGTTAAAGGAACAGTGCAGTCGTCCTTATAGGATTTTCCTTTTATCCTGTCATAAGTTGCAGTATCAATCTCTTCTATTGAAAAGCCATCTGCTTTTATATAGGCATTCGATAAATTTACTGCTGCAAGGACAAAAAGCAGATATACAGCATAAAAAAGCTGTCTTATAACACTTTTAAGCATCATTAAAGAAAACATCAGTGTTTAGCTATAGCAATACCGTTCTGATCAGTAAAGGCTAAATAGACAAGCATACTTAAACTTGCGTTGTAGTAATCCTCTGATCGTTTAATATCAGGCTCTGGAATTGGTTTTCCCATTACAAGATCACGCACTGCTTTAAGACCTGAACTCATAAAGTAATCAGCCCTCTGACCTGTTTCCACATTAACCCATGCAGGAGTAGAGTTTTCAGAGAATTTTGAATACCAGTTTCTGAATAATTCAAGTTCCTTTGCATTTTTGTTCTCCCAGTATAGATACAGAGGAACTCTTATGGCATCGTAACTTGAGCGTGGCGGCCACTGCTCTGCTGGTATCATTTCACCTGTAGGGGTGAGTTTCACCCAATCAGGTGGCAGTTTAACCTTTAGATTATTCATATCAGTAAGCATTCTCTTGCCATCTGTTATAAGCTTTGAGAACTGCTTTAAGTAGGTTTTCTTGTAGATATTGGCAAAAGCAGGATAAATAAAGTAGCTTGGATTTACGATAACGTAATTATCATAGAAAAAGCTGTTGGCACCTGGCAGCACCACATTATATGATCCATAGTTTGTTATGGTAAGAGATAAAAGATGCATGCTTAAGCTTTCAGCTTTTTTGGCATAATTAGCATCGCCCCATTTATCTGCAGCCAAAAAAAGGGCGTTGGCAATCATCAAATCACCATCTGAGGCATTGTTTCTGTCAGCAAGTGGCTCTCCACCGTCGCGTCTGTAAGCCCAGATGAAAAGACCTGTCTTCTTGTCATAAAGATTGTCATAGGTCCATTTTAAAATCTTATCAAAGCTTTTTTTATCATTGTAATAGACAGCCAGCATCAGACCGTAACTCTGCCCCTCAGAATGGGACATGTTCTTATTGCCGGTATCAATAATCGCACCATCATCTGCTAAATACTTTTCCTTGTAGTCAGTCCAGGCATTTGCAGATACCTGATTTGTAAAAAATAAGGCGCAAAAAATGGCAAAGCAAAAGATTTTTTTTATATTCATAAAACCTCAGCTACTGATTACAGGTTATACACACAATAACAAATATTACTTAGATCAGTTCTATTTTGCCTTTGCAAGCACAAATACAGCCTCTTCTGTGCTGTTTGATGCTATGGTGCATTTTAAGGCTGATGGAGCACCGGTCTGTTTAAACCAGCTCTGATACAGACCGCATAAAAGCACAGACAGGTATTCTGCAAACTCTGCTTCAAAATTTTTAACAGAGCACTTTGGCAACTGTCTGTGGATAATAGTCAGTCGGTCTTTTCTATCTTCAATTGAAGCGACACCAAATCCCATGCTGTCTAGAAGATTATTGATCTCAATATTGAGCTTTGACAGAGAATCAGTGGTACGTACCTTGTAGAGGGAGGCAAGATTGCATCCTGCCTCATACAGAAAATCACATACATCATTTCTACTGCCATTTTCACTCATCATTCTCATGAGAATGAAGATGGTATCCTTAAAACCTGTTGATGCATTGTTTGATTCAGAAAAATAACCGCTCATTTACTGACCTCCGATTACAGACTTGATGTACAGCATCTGATACATCTCCTTGTAATCACCAAATGTATTGTAACTTACAGATCCTCCGACCACTAAATCATCAAGCAGATAGTAATCAAGGTTGAGTTTAACAGAACCACCAATACCGCTTTCGCTCTTTCTTGCAAATCTTGATGAAGTAATGAAGCCGTAACCTGCAAGAGTATTCATAGACTCCTGATACTCAGAGTTTGTAGGGAACAGATCTTCCTCCTGCTCCTTATAGGACTGGTAACCAAGAGCGAGATCAGCTGTAAACTTCAGATCATCTGTTTTCTTCATGTATGTGAACGGAATTGAAGCAATATAGTAATGCTGAGGACTGAAATAGCCACCATGACCGAAACTGAAGTGATTCTCATTATGAGAGTAGTTGTCATATGAAAGTGACAGACCTACAGTCATATCCTCATACATGGTAGGTTTGAAAGGATGTACATATAAAGCCCCCTTAAAGCCGTAACTAGTATTGGATCTTACGTTCTTGCCAAGATATCTGTAAACATTAGCCTGCAGAGATGTCCCCAAAAATCCGTTGTCATAGGCATATTCCATTAAACCACCGTTCTTGGTTACACCACCCCAGTAGGTTCCGCTAAGCCTGTCTAGATAACCAAAGTAGGATAACAGAGAATCTGTCATAGCAGTTCTTTCAGCCTTGACTCTAAGTTCGCTGAAGGATGTAAGAGGCTGTCTTACAAAAGCTCCTGCTACAACCGTAGTACCATCTTTGCCTACAGGAGTTACTCCAAAATCAACCTTGTAGCGATCATCTTTTAAGGATGCGGCAAAGCCGACACCTGTTGTGCGTTTAGCCTTGGCATCCATCATGACAGTAGTTATGCTCTTTGCTGTATTTACTGCAGACATGGCTGCACGAGGATCAGAATATGAGTTGAAATATTCAATTAGTTTCTGACGACCTGCAGCAGTCTGAATATTGTAATCAGAAGCATTAAGCATGGTTGGATCCAACAATACTGCCAGATCTGATGACGACAGTGACTCTAAACCATTCTGCACGATGAATGCATGCTGATTGCCAGGATCACTACCTGCGTTCTGATAATCCTTTTTAAGGGCGTTAATGCGTTCAACCATATTCTGAACACCAACGTAAAGAGCATTAGTTCCGAATTCAGAGGCAGATGAAGTTGACAGAGATCCTGCATTGTAGCTGTCCATTCTTGCGCTAAGTGAGAGTTTAGCTCCACCCAACACTGGAGTTGAAATGGTTATTGGTACTGACAGAGCATTAACCTTGCTCATACCATCCTCACCATCTTTCTGTCTGCCCTCTAAAGATACGGTAGCAGTAGTTGCAACTCTTTCTTTGAGATCTCTTATCATGAAGTTGATTTCATTGATAGCATCTTTTCTCTGAGCTGGCAGCATGGCAAACTCACCAGTCTTTGAATCTTTTTTCTCCCAAGGAAGAGTAGCAGAAGTTGACTTTATGTCAGATGCTTTGCTCTTGTTGGCAAAAGGATTGCCTGTAGCTCTTTTGCTTGAACTTACAGACAAATCAGGATCTTTTAAATTGACTGATGCAGAATAGTCATAGCGACTATCTAAAAGAGCCCTTGCCTTTCTAAGTTTAATTAAGGCATCATCATAATCCCTGTTCTTGCTATCAATTCTGGCAAGAAGAGTCAAAACTCTAGGATCGTCGGTATCCTTAAGCCTCATGGCAAGATCTGTTGCAGTCTCATAATCCTCATCAGCTAAAGCTGAGTTTATAGCACCGTTTAAAGCCTGCTGATTGTCTGGATCTGTATCTAGAACCTTGTCATAGATAGAGAATGATTCAGAGTACCTACCATTGTCCTGATAGATTCTAGCCATTGCCATACGTAAATCTGGATCTTCAGGGTTATTCTTAAGATGAGGATAAAGCTCATCATAGGCATCGGCATAGCGTTTCAGCTCGCGTAATGCATCAGCCTTTCTTACTGATTCACCTATCTTCAGTTTTTCGATATCACTGTAATCAGAGTTAGCTAAAATTGCCTCATTTGATGAGAACATCAAAGCTTTATCAGCATGCCCTGTCTCATTGAATACTGTAATAAGATCAGCATAATCAGCTAAAGAAGCATCAGCTTTAACAGGTCTTGAGGCAGCCTCTTCAGCAAGAGATAAAGCTGTTACACTGTCACCTGCCTTAAGGTACAGATAAGCTAAATGCGAAAGCTGAGAGTCTTTAAGCTCAGAATTCTTATAACGGTTCATCCTTAAGGTATTAAGAGCAGCCTGTCTGTTGCCAGAGCCTAAATACATTTCAACCTGGGCAAAGGTTCTGTTTACAGCAACTTCCTTTTTCATGTCGGTAATTTTGGCATTGCTGGTTTTTACCCTGCCAAGGGTACTCATAGACTGGGCATAGAGCTTGAACTCATTCATGAAGGTTGCTGCAGCAAGCAGATCCTCATCTGAGGCATCATTTCTTGTAAGATATGAAATCTGCTCAAAGGCCCCTGCATCAAAACCTTCTTTTTTAAGGAGTCTTGCAAGATCATAGCGAAGCCATGATGATTTTGGATATTTGTTGATACCATCCTGCAGAACTTCGATGGCATCTGCAGTATTTCCTGATAAGGCAAGAGATTTTGCCTTGTCTCTAATTGGTGGTATCGGATCAGTGTAAGGCTTTGCAGCAGTTGCGGCTTTAATCTTTTCTGCAACAGCAATAGGCATGTTTTCAAGAAGCTCACTGGCATTTTTGGTCTTGCCACTTTCTCTATAAAGATAATAGAGCATCTCGTTTGCGCCTGCGTTTGATGAATCAACAGCAAGCAGAGTGGTAAGAGCAAGTTCTGCCTGAGCCTTCTGGCCCTGTTTTCTTAAAATGTCAGCCTTGGTTAAAAGAGCATCAGCATCATAAGGATTTGCCTTTAAGATCTTATCAAGCTCAGATATCGCCGCCTGATAGTTGCCTGTTGCCTGATACTGGTTTACAAGCGCAATTGAAGCATCATGCTCAAGTTTTGCCTGTTTAGAACCACCAAGAGAAGCTGCTTTTGACAGATACTCATGAGCTCTTACATAATTTTTAAGCTCAAGATGCAGATAGCCTACAGCCTCAAGAGCATACTGATTATTAGGATTTTTGGCTATGATCTTTTCAAAATCCCTAATGGCATTCTGCTTGTCAGTAGTATTTGAGTTTTCTGATGACTTTTTAACAAGACCGCCGATTATGGAGCTGTCATACTGGGTTTTGACATCCTGATCGTTTGGATGTCTTTTTAGATAAGCACTGTAGTACTTCTCATCGCTTTCATCTGGTTCAAGCCATAAAAGCGCCTGTCTTAAGGCCTTGTCTGCATCCTGAGACTCATCGGCATAGTAATCAAGAACAGCAATACCCTTTCTTATGGTACTCTGGCGATAGCTTAAAATCTTACCATAGGTTATCTGAGCATTAATGTCATTCGGATTGGTTTTAATGTAGCTTACAATGCCTGAAACAGCTCTCTGATAGTAGTTAGGATCACCTGACATAGTCAGATAATACTCGGTTACAAGCTCTTTTGGAGGCATAACACCAGTAAAGAGCTTCTGATATTCAGCCAAAGCTGCAGCGACATTTCCTGATGATGCTAAGGCTCTAGCGTGATTTAGCTGATCTGATGATAAAGCCTCCATGCTTTTTTGATTATCAAGTTGCAGAATATAGCTACTGCCAGGAGAGATTTTATACAGTCTGTCACGATACATCTTGGCGCTTTCTTCATCTTTTACCTCAAATGACCATAAAGACATCAGGTACAGACACTCCTCATTGTGAGGATCAGCAATTAAAACTCTCTTTAAAGACTGCATTGCTCTGTCATGCTGTTGTTTGTCATGCCAGAATACGGCCTGTTTGATAAGACCTTTGATAAGATTCTCTGAATCAGCTGAGCTCTCATTGGCAGAAGCTAAATCGCTATCTGCAGCAACAGGCTTTTCAATTACCGCTTCAGATTTAACCTCAGACTTCTTTGCTGTTCTGTCAGACTGCTGTGATGCTACAGAACCGCCTGTCATGGCAGCTCTGCCAGACATGGATGCACCCTGATCTTCAGCATATGATGATGCAGCATATGCAGCGTGACCTGACAGGGCCATCAGGATCACGGAGACAGTTTTTAACTTTAATAATTTCTTTGACATACCGTTTACCTACGATCCTTGCTATCAACAGTGTAACCATCTTCAAAAAGACGTGCCTTTGCTCTTCTGTGCAGATACTTTGAAATGATGAATGACAGAAGGATCAGCACAATAAATGATGAGATACACAGCCATACCACATGCTCTCCTGCAAAGGTCAGGATTTTAAATGCTGTGGATACATTACCTGAAAAGACATAATCACCAACATTGAAGGATACG
Source organism: Succinivibrio sp. (assembly GCA_051885305.1). GTDB lineage: Bacteria > Pseudomonadota > Gammaproteobacteria > Enterobacterales > Succinivibrionaceae > Succinivibrio. Next base: position 11,646 of record JBJEWY010000001.1, read on the forward strand.
ACCTTACTTGAACCTGATATCAGAGTGATATCTCCTCCAACCTCACGATTTACTTTTGAGTCTCTAAGGTCTGAGGTAAGTCTTTCAAGTTCAGAATCATCTGTTGCGGTAACCAAAACAGCGGTTCTGTCAGAGTCAAAAGGTGACAGGAAACTTAAGAAACCGCGCCATGCAAGTGAAGTTCTGACATAACGGTTTGCATCAACATTTTCTGATCTGATATCGCCACTGAACAGGCGTTTTAATCCCCTGAAGAATCCGCCCCTGAAGGAAATCAGACCATAATCATAGATATTGAGCTCTTTGCCGTTAAAGAAGAATGGTGAGCCCTCAAAAAGCTGTGACAGATACTCAGTATTTGAAAGATTAGCCACGATGAGCAGATCTTTGTCATCTAAAAGACCAGGATCTTTTATAAACTCATCAGTACCTGTATAGACATTCTCACCATAAATCATGCTACCAGTTGAGTTGCCGGCACGGGCAGCCATACTCATCAGAGTATTCATCTCAGATGCTGTTGGCTCCTCTGGTATCAGAATGGCAGTTTTTGAAAAATCAGCATAACGTGAGAACGGGAAGCTTGCGCCCACAAAATATGACAGATTTGGAAGCTTTGAGAAATGTCTTGTTTTAGACAGATCAAGATAACTTGACTCATCAATCACACTTTTCACGTTTGGATCTGAGATCACAGAGCATGGAGTACCAGGCTTTAATCTCAAATCAAAATACATCTCAAGATTGTTGTCACCATAAATGATATTAGGTGGAATAAGAACATGGCGTCTGTCCTCTCTTGCGTCACCGCCAGACAGTCTCCAAATGTTCTCTAAAAGTCCCTTCTTGTACACAGGGAGTTTCTCAATGAAATTCCCTGACAGTGAAAGGTTTAAACCTGATACGGTCTCATCTATGTTCTTATCAAGAGGGAACTCATAGGCTATGTAAAGATCGCCAGAATCTTCGTACATCTGATAGAGATCAGGGGCTGCCTTAAATGAGAGATTAAGAGCAGAGTGCCAGTATCCATGGGTGACTAAGGATTGATTCTTTCGTAAGAGTTCACTTAGATAGACCTTTCTGTCAGATGGGATCCAGTTTGGAGCATCATAGGCTTTTCGCTCAGGAGGAAGAGTACTTCCAAGAGCAAGATAATCAGTGTTGGTGTCAGTTCTTGCATTTACAAGAGTGTACACAGCTCTTATAAGCTCTTCTTCATCAGCTCCTATAACATAAATATTCTTGTATGGACTGCTGTATGGATGACCTTTGATATAGACACCTGATTTTTCAGGCATTTCAATACCAGCGATGATCTGCTTTGGATGAGCAAATACAATTGAATTATCCTGTGGCAGAGTGTCATAAACCACATTGAAGCTTACCGCCCTGTAGTCAGCAATTGAGCCAAAATAAGATGCCATCATCAAAGCAGCCTTCAGGGTATCTTTTGACATTCCCTTTGGCAGAACAAAATTTATCTTGGCATCATCAAGATTGTAACGATCATAAAATGGTAGTGGGAATAAGCTTAAATCTGTACCAAGCTCAAGGTTATAGCCTTCAACTGCAATATAGCTTGCGCTGTCAACCTTGATTTTATAACTGCCAGAATAATCGACCTTGCAGACAAATTCATCATCGTCGATTTCAACTGAGATGGAATTGTTCTGTGACAGGAACTCTGCCGGCACACTGATTTCAAAGTCAGTAAGCTCGGTATTCATAATAGGAAGAGTGCCTAATGGCTGACCGTTTACTTTTACAGCAAGATGAATATTTTTGTCTTTGAGCATCTCGGTCATTGTAATGTAAAGCTCAAGCTTTGCTGAAATTATGACCTTGTCAATTGGCAGTGTGAAGCTTATACCAGAGCTTTTCTGACCAGCATTAAGTTCAATACCGTCATTGGCACCCATTCTTGCAAAAGAAAGTCTCTGAGAGAACGGGGTTGCATCATTGCTCTGGATAAAGCTGTTGGTAAAAAATCTGCCATCAGCACTTTCAGCATCATCAGTACCTAAAGCCACAGATGAGTCATCCACTGGTATGCTATCTAGCAGGATCTCCTGAATCACATCTGGAAGCTTGTTCTTCTGAGCATCAGCCTTCTGTGATGTCTGTTTTGAAACTGTAGAATTTGACTTTCTGTAGTCTTTATCAGCAGCAAAGCTTAAAGACACAGATGCAAAGACAAACATCACCGTCAGTATTTTATAAAGATTCTTCATTTTACTTACCTACCACTGACACATGGATGTCATCTTTTCTTCTTCTGCCAAACAGAGAATCCCTGATACATGCAATGATGGTAATAAAAGACACAATAGGATTGTCTTTTTTATACTCTGGTCTTACCCAAGTATCAGCTCTTGAGAATAAAAGTCTTACAAATTCACGTCTTGTATCAAGATCAACATTCACAAAGGCAAAATGCAGATAATCCTCAGAACCTTCTTTAATAATTCTCTTCACAGGGACACAAACGTTGGTGTAATCAGTGCAAAGCTCAATATCTGTTACAGGATCATCATCTAAATCAAGCTCACCTGTTACGAAGTTATCTAAACGACAGCCTCCCATAGACAGATCACGCATAGTGGTTCTTGAACAGATACCGCTTGCCTGATAGACATTAACAGGAGTTTCCAGATACAGACGCTGCATCTTACGCTTGTTTGCAGTCTCTCGTCCTGTGCAGATAGCAGCAAGCAGGAGAATAGAATTTACAAGAGCCCAGAAGATATTCAAAAGCGTAGGTCCTAACTGAATCTCAAAATAGCTAGGAACAGCAAGTTTTATAAGACTGAAGATGACTGCAAAAATAAGGAGGCACAAGGTTATAATGTGCGGCCTTACAGATGTAGCATCAAAGAAATCCTCTTCAACAGTCTGTCCCTTGTCTGTAACGTTAAACGAGCCATGATGTGGCAGGATCAGTGTCACAATGGTTGGAAGAACTAGATGGAATGACAGAATAGTATCGTAAATCTGTCCCCAGAAACTGTATCTGTAGTTGCCGTATAGTCTTGAGTTTGAGAATATCGACAAAACAAGATGCGGCAGAGCATAAGATAACAATAGACCTACAGAACCATGCACGATTGAAATGCCGAAAATCAAGTATAAAAGCGGTGTCATCATGAAAATGATGCATGGCACGGCAAAGAAGAAGTACGTGGTTGCAGAGAGATAACACAGTCTTTGAGCAAAGGTAAGTCCCCTGCCTAAAAGAGGATTATCCAGTCTGAAAATCTGAACCATTCCTCGAGCCCAGCGGTTACGCTGCTGTAAATGCTGTACAAGTTTTTCTGTTGCAAGACCGCCAGCTAAAATATGATCTAAAAAGGCAGTCTTCCAGCCTCTTCGCTGCAATCTCAATGCTGTATGAGCATCTTCTGTCACAGTTTCAACAGCAAAGCCTCCAATCTCGTCTAGAGCCTTACGTCTTATGACAGCACAAGAGCCACAGAAGAAGGTTGCGTTCCAGTTATCGTTACCACGCTGAATCGGTCCATAGAAAAGATCATTCTCAGGTGGAATATCACGACCTAAATACAGGTTTCTCTGAATAGGGTCAGGAGAATAGAAATGGTGCGGAGTCTGCATCAGCGCAAGTTTCTCATCCTGAAGGAATGCACCTACAGTTGACTGCAGAAAAATTCTGGTTGTAATGTGGTCACAGTCAAAAATCGCAATGAGCTCACCATCTGTAAGCTTCATGGCGTGATTTAGGTTACCGGCCTTTGCATGATTGTTTATCTGTCTTGTGATATAACCTACGTTTGCCTCAGTTGCAAAGGTAGCAAATTCCTTACGCTTGCCGTCATCAAGCAGATAAACCTTAAACTTGTCTTTTGGATAGTCAAGGCACTGAGCAGCTAAAACTGTGTCTCGAACCACGTCTAAAGATTCATTATAGGTAGGGATGTAAACATCAACAGTAGGCCACTTTGATGTATCTTCAGGAAGAGGCACAATCTTGCGTTTAAGAGACCATGACAGCTGGAAGAAACTTAAAAGTAGCACCATGTAAACATAGATTTCTGCAATCAAAAGCAGCACACCAAAGATCATATCAATCCATGAAGGAAAGATCAGAGTCTGGGTGAGTCTGAAATACATGTACCTTGTGGAACTTACAACTGCAACCATCATGATACAGAAAGACACAAAGTGCTTTTTTGAGCACAGATGGGCGATTATGCAGGCGCCAATCATACTCAGACCGAAAATAAACTGATTGTGGGCGCTCATAGGTGCAACAATTACCAGAATCAGTACAGGCAAGGCGACGGCTATTAGAAAGAAAGCTGTAAGATAGGGATGTTTCATCTTAACTCACCTTAATAGTTAATTCTTTCTTAAAGGGTTGATGATCATGGTACCCTTCTTGACATCAAAGCCTAAAATTGTGGCAACCTTTCTTGCGATCACTTCAATATCAAAAGCTGCAGCAGAATTCTTATTGTAATCATAAACAGAGATCTGCTGACCTGCAGCCTCTGATACCGAGGTATCACGGTGAATCATTCCAAGAAGATTGTCCTTGAAATTCTTAAGGGCAAAATTCTGCACATCACGGTTTAACTTGATGCGGTTGTCTATCTGATTGAGGATGATGTAGTAACCAAGACCTGCGCCTACAAGTCCATCCATAAGACCACCTGAGAGTAGCTGAGAGAACAGTGATACAGAAGCAGCATCTGCAAGCAGTGGCACAACCTGCATATCAGATACCGATGCAATAGAATCTAAAGCCTGAGTATAACCTGGAGCAAAATCAGCGATTATTAGGATGTCAGGATTATTGAATAATGATGACTGAACAGTTCTGAAATAATCAGGGGTCTTTAGCGCATCATCTAAAATCTGACGCTGGTTCTTGTCAGACTTGCCAAAAGGCAGCATATAAAGATTTTTGTCCACATTTATGCAAGCACTGAGCCAGTCACTGTTTGGGAGAGTCACAAATCCCCTGTCATCGTTCAATGACATGCCGAAGTAAAGCCTCAGAGCATTCTGGGGGTCAAAATCAATAACAACAACCTTGGTGCCGGATTTGGAAAAGGCATAAGCCAGATTTGCTACTACAGTTGTCTTTCCCACGCCACCTTTTGGTGAACATACGCTAATTACTGGCATTTTAATAATCTCTTGTAAATGGACTGTAAGGAGTCATCAGCACCTGATGATTGATCCTGCTGATTTTTGGATTTGAAAAGGGATGAATAACGGCCGCTGCCATTTGATGACTGAGCAGAAGAATACTCCCGAAGACTTACAGTTCCATCCTGAGATGCTGCGTATCTTCCAGATCGTTCAGATGGATTGTAATAATTCTCTAAAGGAGTTCTTGCAGCAATACCAGCCTCGTCGTTATCTTCTCTTAAAAATGAAATAAGCGAACTTCTGTGAGTCAAAGGCTTAGCAGCTTGTGAAATGCTGACAGATGCTGCATTGAAACTTGTAGGTTTTGATTTTTCACCTTTGATTAAAGACATGACAGAATCGTGATCCTTAAGACCTTCGCCTGTCGCTGATAGCTCATTGCTATCATCATTTTTCTCTGAAACTTCAGCAATCTGTCTTATCAGAGAAAATGAAGAATTATTTAATGATTTTCGCTCTTCTGATCGTTCATCAAATTTGCGGAATGTAACATCTTTTTCATGATAGGCAGCAGCAAACCAGCTCTCATCGTTCATGCCCGACATACCTCATTCCCCGCTAAAGGAAAAAAATTACGTTATAAGTCTTAATGATTTTATTTTCTATTATACAGACAACTTCTTTCATTTTACATGAAGCAATTGAAAAGGTAATTTAAAGAATATGATTTTTTTCAAATC
>JBJEWY010000002.1:0-17401 GCA_051885305.1 Succinivibrio sp.
TGTGCTACTGGCTTTGAGACTGTTCTTTTGGAGCCTTAAAATCATGTATATGAAAAATGTATTCTCCTGTAGTCTATCTCATATTTATTACGATATTTATGAGGCAATTTTTTCTAAAGCACTCTTTGAAGTCTTAGGCTTTGCAACTTTCTTCCTTGGTGAAGCAGAATCTTTTTTTGCTGCAGTTCTCTTTTTGGGTTTTGTTATGGTTGCAAAATCAGTGATAAAGTTAATCAGGTTATCGTCTAATTTATTTAGTACAAAACCATCACGCATTTCTTTTGGGTAGTATTTGACTGCGACAGTGTATACTGTTCCGTTGTCATTTATAAATACACAGGATGTGCCGTCACTAATCAGCTCAGTTAAGAATTGGTAGACTTCAGAGGCGATAGTTATCATTGGGAAGGGGCAGAGATTGATGTTTGAGAAGGCGTCGATTTTTTCGGTGGTGGAGAATATGTTGTTCTGTATTAGAAGATGTCCTTTTTGTCCTCGCAGTGCCGGGTCTATCTTTAGCATTTCTGCAATGGTTGGAAGTTTTGGTGAACGTTTTCGTGTACACATATGATCCCACCTTATTGTTGTTGCCACACCTAAAGTTTACACAATGTTCTGTTACTGATATGTGATCTTTATGTAGTTACATTGTTTTTTTACCGTGAAATTTCTGTAAATGCAACAGATGTAACTTTTTGGCGAGCAGGTGAGCGAAAGGGTGCCCCAAAATGGACAATAAAAAACCCCGCAGTTGCGGGGTTTTTTAAGAATCTAAAATTAGGCCATTGCCTTGATCTTAGCTGAAAGATCACTCTTATGACGAGCGGCCTTGTTAACGTGGATCAGACCTTTGCCTGCAGCACGGTCTAAAACTGGCTCAGCAACTGCGAAAGCCTGCTTAGCAGCTTCCTTGTCACCAGCCTGAACAGCTTTGATTACATTCTTGATTAAAGTGCGCATCTTTGAACGTGCAGCTACATTACGCTGACGGGCTTTCTCGGCGATAACAACGCGCTTCTTTGCAGATTTAATATTAGGCACAGATAGCTCCTGAAATCTAAACAAACGCCACTTCTGTTCTTAGCGTGGCACAAATAATTGCATTATTCTAGCAAAAATTTTCTCAAATTGATACTAGAACATCAAAATTTGCGCAATATTCTACTACAGAAATTTTAATCCGCCAAAGGATAAATAACTTTTTTTTCTAAGTTCTGGATAGTTTTTTTTCTTTGTCATGCAATTTTCAGGAAAATTGAGGCAAGGAAGGTACTGAAATTCGGTAGTCAGACATAATAAAAATGGCATGCATATGTAAATTTAAGGTATAATTGTCAATTTAGAACTACCATAGAGTGCACATTTGCGAGTTCTTTTGTTTTTTTTAAATTCAGGATTGTTGTTTTCATGCGTCTGATTCGATGCCTTTCAGATTTTCATGGTACTCCCCATGGTGTTGCCCTGGCAATCGGAAACTTTGATGGCTTTCATTTAGGTCACAAGGCAGTAATAGAGCGCATGCTAGAGAAATCAAGAAATCTTGGTCTCACACCTGCAGTCATGATATTTGAACCGCAGCCTCTTGAATTCTTTTCTCAGGATAAATCGCCAGCGAGAATTTACTCTTTAAGAGATAAACTTCAGGCTCTTGAAGTAGCCGGAGTGAAAATTGTCTTCTGCATGAGATTCAATGAGCAATTTGCTTCAATGGATGCAAAAGAGTATGTGCTAGGTCTCCTTCACCGCGATCTGGGAGTAAAAAGCGTAACAGTCGGCAGTCTTTTTAGTTTCGGAAAAGGTGGTAAATCCACTATCGATGATCTTAAAAAGATAGGTGAGACTGTGGGCATGGAGGCATCCGCTATTGAAGGTGTGATGCAGGATGGCGAGCGTCTGTCATCGACTAGAATCAGAGAGTTTCTGATGAAGGGACAGCTTGGTCTTGCAAAGAAAGCTCTTGGCCGTTATTACTCCATGTCAGGAATTGTAGTTCATGGCAATCAGATTGGAAGAACTTTAGGCTTCCCGACTGCCAATGTGAATATTAATCGTCGTATCAGTCCACTGCGTGGTGTATACGCAGTGAAAGTGTTATGTGACCACGGACTGTATAACGGTATGGCCAATGTGGGATGCAGACCTACAGTTGTAAAAGGTCAGACCAAGGCGATTTTAGAAGTAAATATTTTTGATTTTAAGCATGATATTTACGGTGAGGCTATCCGTGTTTATTTCATTGAAAAAATACGAGATGAGCAGAAATTCAGTAGTCTTGACGAATTGAAGTCAAGACTTGAACAGGACAAAATCAACTGTTTGAACTGTCTTGTCAGATACACAAATCAAGATTTCTAGTTTTGTTAATGGTATAGAGAAAATGGCTGATTATAAAAATACCTTAAATCTTCCAAATACAGAGTTTCCTATGCGCGGTAATCTCGCTCAGAGGGAGCCTTTAATGCTTGCTGATTGGGAAAAGCGCTGTCTTTATAAAAAGATCCGCACTGCCCGTGCTGGTGCAAACATGTTTATTCTGCATGACGGCCCTCCATATGCAAACGGCAACATTCATATTGGTCACTCCATTAACAAGGTATTAAAAGACATTATTATCAAGTCAAAGACTCTTTCTGGCTTTGACTCACCATACATCCCTGGCTGGGACTGCCATGGCCTTCCAATTGAAGTTAAGGTTGAATCTTTAGTTGGCAAGCCAGGCGTTAAGGTTGATGCAGCTCAGTTCAGACAGGAATGCCGCAAGTATGCAAAATCTCAGGTAGAAGGCCAGAGAAAAGACTTCAAGCGTTTAGGTGTTGTTGGTGACTGGGATAATCCATATCTGACCATGAACTATCAGACTGAGGCTGATACTCTAAGAGCTTTGGGTAAGGTTATTGCAAATGGTCACTTTGTACGTGGTTTAAAGCCTGTTTACTGGTGTATGGACTGTCAGTCTGCATTGGCAGAGGCTGAAGTAGAGTATGCTGACGTAAAATCTGACTCTATCTACGTAAGATTTGCTGCAGTTGACGAGCAGAAGGTATTAGATATCTTTGATGCAAACGGCAAGGGCGAAGGTCCGGTATCATGCGTAATCTGGACTACAACTCCATGGACACTTCCTGCAAACCGCGCAATCTGTGTAAACGAGCAGCTGAAGTATGCTCTTGTTCAGGTTGAAACTTCAAAGGGTAAAGAGCGTTTCATTATGGCATCAGAACTTGTTGATACCGTAATGAAAGAGTGCTCAATTGAGAACTTTGAGATTTTAGGTACAGAGGTTTCTGGCAAGGCTCTTGAGCTTCAGCGTTTCAATCATCCATTCATTGCAATTGATGTCCCTGTAATTCTAGGTGTTCATGTAACTTTAGAAGCTGGTACTGGCTGTGTTCATACCGCTGGCGGTCATGGTCTTGATGACTACAATGTATGTGTGAAGTACGGTCTTGAGATTTACAATCCAGTAGGTCCAGATGGTTGCTTTAAGCAGGATGTTGAATACTTTGCAGGTCTCAATGTACTCAAGGCTAATCCTAATGTTCTTGAGGTACTGAAGGATAAAGGCGCTCTTGTAGCACTGAAGGTTATCTCTCACAGCTACCCACACTGCTGGCGTCATAAGAGCCCGGTTATTTTCCGTGCCACCCCACAGTGGTTCATTTCCATGGACGGCAAGGGATTAAGATCAACTGCTTTAGAAGAAATCAAGAAAGTTAAATGGATCCCTGACTGGGGGCAGAACCGTATTGAAGCCATGGTTAAGCAGCGTACTGACTGGTGTATTTCACGTCAGAGAACATGGGGTATGCCATGTGCTGTTCTCATCAACAATGAGACAGGTGAGATTCATCCTGATACTCCAGCAATCATTGAAAAGGTTGCCAAGGCAGTTGAAAAAGATGGTATTCAGGCATGGTGGGATATCAGCCTTGAAGAGTTGGTCGGTCCAGAAGAGGCAAAACTTTACCATAAGGATACCAACACTCTTGATGTATGGTTTGATTCTGGTTCAACCCAGTACTCAGTAGTTGACCAGCGTAAAGAATTCAATGGTCACAGTGCCGATCTGTATCTTGAAGGTTCTGATCAGCATCGTGGTTGGTTCATGTCATCACTGATGCTGTCTGTTGCAACCAAGGGCGTAGCCCCATACAAGCAGGTTTTAACTCACGGCTTTACCGTAGATGGTCAGGGTCGCAAGATGTCAAAGTCTCTTGGTAATGTTATCGCACCTCAGGAAATCATTGATAAGTTAGGTGCTGATGTTCTGCGTCTGTGGATCGCTTCAAATGACTACACAGGCGATATGGCCGTTTCACATGAGATTTTCAAGCGTTCATCTGATGCTTACCGTCGTGTAAGAAATACTATCCGTTTCCTTCTTGCAAATATCGATGGTTTCAATCCTGAAACTGACAAGATTGAATTTGACAAACTTGTTGAACTTGATAAGTGGGCAGTTTCAACAGCAGCTAAGACCCAGAAGGAATTACTCAAGTGTTATGAAGAGTATGACTTCCATAAGGTAGTACAGCTGTTAATGAACTTCTGCTCTATTGAAATGGGTTCATTCTATCTTGATATTATCAAGGACAGACAGTACACAGCTAAGGCTGATAGTGCAGCAAGAAGAAGCTGTCAGACAGCTTTATATCTGATTGCAGAAGCCTTAATCCGCTGGATTGCACCTATCCTGTCATTTACAGCTCAGGAAGCATGGGAAGCAATGCCTGGCAAGAGAGATGAATTCGTATTTACTTCAACCTGGTTTGAAGAGCTAAAAGAGCTTGATGAGTCATCTAAGTACAACTCAGATTACTGGTCAAGAATGCTGACCTTCAGAAATGAGGCCAACAAGGCAATTGAAACAGCCCGTAACAATGGTGTTATCGGTGGTTCTTTAGAGGCCTGTGTTACCGTTTATACCAAGGGTGAGCTTTTAGAGGATCTAAAGTCAATCGGCAATGAGTTAAGATTCGTTCTTATTACTTCAAAGGCTGATGTAACTGAAGATTCAGCTCCTTCAGATGCATTCAAATCAGAAGTATTAGACTGTGCATTTACTGTCACCAAATCAGCCGCCAAGAAGTGCGAGCGTTGCTGGCATTACGAGGATGAGGTTGATGCTGATCCAGAATATCCTGGACTTTGTCCTCGCTGTGTGGAGAACATCAAGTCTGCCCACGGTGAGACTAGACAGTTTGCATAACGTATGAAGTCTATATTCATAAAAAACAACGGCAGCTGGTACCTTTTGTGGGCGCTTGCTGTCGTGATCTTAGATCAGGTCACAAAGTATCTTGTTAAGTCTGAGATTGGCCTTAATCAGGTTGGCTTTAATGTGACCTCTTTCTTCAGTATCGTTCACGTCCACAATGAAGGTGCTGCCTTTAGTTTTCTTGCTTCGCAAGGCGGATGGCAGCGATACTTCTTTATTACAGTATCAACTGTTATTTCTCTTGTTTTACTGGTTGCTCTTTTAAGAACCTCTAAAACAAAGAGATTTTCCTGTCTTTCCATTGCTCTTATCATTGGCGGTGCTATTGGAAATCTTATAGACAGAGCTTTGCTTGGATATGTTGAGGATTTCCTACTTTTCTACGTCAAAACTCAATCATTTTCCTACTATTATCCGGCATTTAATGTTGCTGACATTGCTGTATGTACTGGTGCCGGCATTCTTCTTTTAATCGGTTTGTTTGGTCACGAGAAAAAAGATGCTGCAGATTAAAATTGCCAGATCACGCGGTATGTGTGCTGGCGTTGAAAGAGCAATTGCTACTGTTCATAAAGCCCTTACAAAGTATCAAAAAGGCAGAGTGTATGTATTGCATGAGGTTGTTCACAACCGTCATGTGGTAGAAGATCTGAAAGTTGAAGGTGCCCATTTTGTTGACAGTCTAGATGAAGTCCCATCTGATGCGGTGCTTATAATTTCAGCTCACGGTGTTGGCCATGAAACCATAGACGAGATTAACAGACTTGGCATCAGATATATTGATGCCACCTGTCCTGTTGTAAGTGCAATTCACAGAAAGGTTAACAAGGCAGGACAGCAGGGGCTGGATGTTATAGTAATAGGCCACAGAGGTCATCGTGAGGTTATAGGTACTGTAGGTCAGTATACAGGTGACAGTTCAAAGATTCATGTCATCATTAGCCCTGAGGACGTGAAGTCACTTGATTTAGATGGCGACAATGTATTCTTTACTACCCAGACTACTTTAAGTGTTGATGAAACAGCAAAAACTGTCATGGCACTAAAAGAGCGCTTCCCAAATATCAAAGGACCTAAGATTGACGACACCTGCAGAGCGACACAGGTTAGACAGAATGCAGTAAGAGAGCTTGCAAGACAGTGCGATCTGGTGCTGATAGCAGGATCCGCCAATTCATCAAACTCAAACAGACTCAAAGAGATTGCTGTATCTGAAGGAGTTGATGCATATTTAATTGATGATTTTACTCAAATCGATCTAAAATGGTTTGAACACGTTGAAAAGATTGGAATATCTGCAGGTGCATCAGCTCCTGAATACGTGGTAACAGAAATTATCGATTTTCTGACAGACAAGTACGAAAGTACAGTCGAGGAAATCGGTAGTGAACTAAAAGAAAAATCATTTTTACTACCAGAGATTTAATTAGGCACAAACTCTTTTAAGGAGGATTAAAATGAAAGATGCTTCTAAATCCCTTCATGCAGGCTATACTCCAGCAAATGCAGGTCCTCGTGTAATGCCAATTGTGCAGAGCACAACTTTCAGATATGACAGCACTCAGGATATTGCCGATCTGTTTGATTTAAAAACATCAAACTATTTCTACACCAGATTAGGTAACCCAACCTGTGGTCATGTAGAAGAGAAACTCGCCGCTCTTGAAGGCGGTGTTGGTGCAATGCTGACTTCATCAGGTCAGGCCGCATCTTTAACTGCGGTTTTAACCATTGCCAAGGCTGGTGATCATATTCTTTGCAGTTCCACAGTGTATGGTGGAACCTTTAATCTGATGGCTGTTACCTTCAAGCGTATGGGTATTGAGGTAACCTTCTTTGAGCAGACTGATTCTGACGAGAAGATTGAGTCAATGATTAAACCAAATACCAAGGCTGTATTTGGTGAGACCATTGCAAACCCAGCATTAACCGTATTTGATATTGAGAGATTTGCCAAGATTGCTCACAAGCATGAGATCCCTCTTATCATTGATAACACCTTTGCAACTCCAATTCTCTGCAAGCCATTCGACTTTGGTGCAGATATTGTTGTTCATTCAACAACCAAGTACTTAGACGGCCATGCTGTACAGGTTGGTGGTGCTGTTGTGGACAGTGGTCGTTTTGATTGGGCTGCATCATCAAAATTCCCTGAATTTACTACCCCAGATCCTTCATATCATGGTCTTGTATATTCAGAAACTTTCGGCAAGATGGCTTTCATTGTTAAGGCCAGAGTTCAGATCATGAGAGATCTTGGCTGCTGTCAGACAGCTCAGGGAGCTTTCTACCTGAATTTAGGTATTGAAACTCTGCCATTGAGAATCGTACAGCATTCAAAGAATGCACTGGTTGTTGCAAAGCATCTTGAAAATCATCCTAAGATTGAAAAGGTTATCTACCCAGGTCTTGAGTCAGATCCTTACTATGAGCTTGGCAAGAAATACCTCAAAGACGGTTTATGCTCTGGCGTAATGTCTTTAGTTATCAAGGGTGGCAGAGAGGCTGGTGCACGTTTCATTGACAGTGTAAAGATGTCATCTCCTGAGGTTCATGTAGCAGATATCAGAACCTGTCTGTTACACCCAGCTACCTCAACTCACCGTCAGTTAACTGATCAGCAGTTGCTTGAATGCGGTATTACCCCAGGTCTTGTAAGACTCTCTGTTGGTCTTGAGGATTTAGAGGATATCATTGCTGATATTGATCAGGCATTAGATAAGGTTTAATTACCTTTTTATTCAATATGTAAGGGAAGCTTTAGCTTCCCTTAATTGATCTCGATGTAGGTTGAAGCTTCGAGCTTGCCACTTTTGATTTTAAACAGACCGCTGTGATCTCCAAAAAATGAGAGATCATATTCTCTTATCTGTCCTACAATCTCACCTGAGCACTGTAGTGTTCTGCGTTTGTTAATAAGATCATTGCTGATCCTTCTGCCGTTGAATCTTGCGACAATCGGAGTGCCGAATCCTAAAACATAGATCTCAACACTGCTGTTTAATATCCGTCTGATGCCGACATCGATAACCTTGTCCTGATGTCTTACTATGATCTTTGAATACCTTGCGCAAAGGTAATTGTCTGTATATGCCAATACAGACATAGAAAAAAATAATAAACCTGCAGCAAGTAGCTTTTTCAGCATAAAAAATCCCCGCAATTATATGCGGGGATCGTATCACAATCAGTTGAAACTTTTAAAGATTAAAGGGCTTCCATTTCTGCAAGCTGTGATTTAACCTTTTCAAGCTGAGTGCGGTTAAGTTCAAGCTGAGCTTTAGCGCCTTCAATAATATTTGCAGGAGCCTTTGATACGAAGGCTTCGTTATTGAGCTTGCTTTCACCAGATTTGATGTTGCCCTCTAACTTGGCGATCATGGTCTTAAGGCGCTTGATTTCCTCGTCCTTGTTAACCAAATCTTTCATGGCAATTAGAATCTCAGCTTTACGCAGAGGCTTTGATGCACATGGTGGTACACTCTCGCCTTCACTTACAAACTTGACTCTTTCAATGTTTGCAAGATTCTGCATAAAGATATAGAGATTGTCAGCAATAGCTTTTTCTTCATCGCTTGCGCCACGCATCATAGGTGACAGGGTAACATTTGGTGCTACCTTCATTTCAGCTCTTAAGTTTCTTACAGTAGTTGCAAAGTCTTTGATAAAGTCAATTTCAAATACTGCTTTAGCATCGTCTTCAAAGTCATCCTCAACAGGGAATGAAGCTGAGATGATTGTCTTTTCAGTATTGAGTTTACCGATAAGAGGTGCTGTCTGCTGCCAGATATTCTCTGTGATAAATGGCATTACAGGATGAGCAAGACGCATTACAGACTCTAAGATCTCAACAAGGGTATAAGCTGTTGCATTCTTCTGGGCTGCAGTTGCGGTCTCAGATTTTAAGACAGCTTTGGTGAACTCAAGGTACCAGTCACAGTATTCGTTCCAGATAAACTCATAGATCTTGGCTGCAACCTGATCGAATCTGAATGCGTTGATGAAAGATGTAACTTCTCTAATAGTTTCTCTCATCTTGGCACGGATAAATCTGTCAGCTACACTCAGATCAGATGACTGAGGTTTTTCAAGCTTCATGCCATCTAAATTCATGAGTACGAAACGAGATGCGTTCCAGATCTTGTTACAGAAGTTGCGGTAACCGTCAAGACGCTTCATATCCCAGTTGATGTCACGGCCATTTGATGCAAGAGCACATAAGGTGAAGCGCAGAGCATCGGTACCGTGAGCGGCAATACCCTCAGGGAACTGCTTGGCGGTACGTTTTGCAATTTTCTCTGCCATTTGTGGCTGCATCATGTTGGCAGTGCGTTTAGCAATAAGGCTGTCCTTATCAATACCATCAATCATATCCAGAGGGTCAAGAACATTACCCTTGGACTTGGACATCTTATTTCCTTCCTCGTCACGGATAAGACCAGTTACATAAACGGTCTTGAAAGGTACCTGAGGAGTGCCGTCTTCATTCTTCATGAAGTGCATGGTCATCATGATCATTCTGGCAACCCAGAAGAAGATGATGTCAAAGCCTGTTACAAGAGCAGATGTAGGGTGGAACATCTGAAGCTCTTTAGTATTGTCTGGCCAGCCTAAGGTTGAGAATGTCCACAGAGCAGATGAGAACCAGGTATCAAGTACATCAGGATCTCTTGTTAATTCGACATCTGATGAAAGAGAGTATTTTGATCTTACCTCTTCTTCATTTCTTGCAACATAAACCTTGCCCTGATTATCATACCAGGCAGGAATTCTGTGACCCCACCATAACTGACGTGAAATACACCAGTCCTGAAGGTCGTTCATCCAAGAATAGTACATGTTGGTGTACTGAGCTGGAACGAACTTGATTCTGCCGTCTTTTACAGCTTCAACAGCTGGTTTACCAAGAACAGATGCTCTTACATACCACTGATCGGTCAGCATTGGCTCGATAGGGACGCCGCCACGGTCACCGAATGGCTGTGAGAGGTTATGATCTTCAATTTTTTCAAGCAGACCCTGTGATTTCAGATCTTCTACGATGCGTTCACGGGCGGCAAATCTGTCAAGTCCGCGGTAGGCTTCAGGAATGTAGCCAGATACATCATTTGATGGCACACCGTTTGTATCAAACACTTCGGCCTCATCGCGAATGCAGGCATCCTCAGTGAGGATATTGAGCATATGCAGGTTGTGGCGTTTTCCAACAGCATAGTCATTGAAATCGTGAGCAGGTGTGATCTTTACGCAGCCTGTACCAGTGGTCATATCAGCGTGGATATCAGCTACCACTTTTATTCTTCTGCCAACTAAAGGCAGAACCAGATCTTTGCCGATGATGTCCTTGAATCTTTCATCCTTTGGATTTACGGCAACAGCAGTATCACCAAGTAGGGTTTCTGGTCTTGTAGTGGCGATAAGAACATAATCCTTGTCCTCTGCGGTTTTTACACCGTCAGCAAGAGGGTATCTTATGTACCACATGTAACCTTTGACGTCCTTGTTCTCAACTTCAAGGTCTGAAATAGCAGTACGGAGCTTAGGATCCCAGTTTACAAGGCGCTTTCCGCGATAGATAAGATCCTCGTCATACAGTCTTACGAATACTTCTAGAACAGCTTTTGACAGACCTTCATCCATGGTGAAACGTTCACGTGTCCAGTCAACTGAGGTTCCAAGACGACGCATCTGTTTTGTGATGGTGCCGCCAGAGAGTTCTTTCCACTGCCAAATGCGTTCAATGAACTTGTCACGACCTAAATCGTGGCGGGTCAGGTTTTCTTCTTTTGCTAGTTTACGCTCGACAACCATTTGAGTTGCAATACCAGCGTGATCGGTACCGCACTGCCATAAGGTGTTGTCACCTTTCATTCTGTGATAGCGGATAAGAGTATCCATGATGGTCTGCTGGAAAGCATGACCCATGTGAAGTGAGCCGGTAACATTTGGAGGAGGAAGCGCAATTGAGTATGAATCTCTGTCAGGATTGTATGATGGCTTAAAGCAGCCGTCCTGTTCCCATTTCTGATAAATTGTGCTCTCAAAATTTTCCGGGGTATAGGTTTTTTCCATATCCATAATTGTATGCCTTGAAATCATGATTTTTTACGGGCTAAATTCGCTGTATTTTATCACTTTTTTGAATTCAGTCACAGTTGAAAATTTTATCTGGCTTTTGATTAAAATGTGGAGTATTTCACAGGATTTTTGAGTTTTGAGCAATAAATCTATCAAATTTCGGTACTTTTCTGCGTTAATGATTTAGAATTGCATAAAGTTGGCTAAAGAAAAATATATCATGAACAGAATTACTGCCAGATACTATAAATATCTTTTTATAGTCTTATCATTTTTGATTACAGGCTTTTTCTATACAGGTGCAGGCTTTTTCATCCGCTACACTTTAGGTGAAGTGTATGATGAGAAGAATAATCTTATTGGTGTTGAGCGCATGCTCAACCTGACCAATGAGATGGTTCGTGATTACGATATTATCTTCAAGAACACCAAAAAACTCTCAGACTTTATAACCAATCATCCAGATGCAACACAGGTGCAGCAGGAGAACTTTATCAGCAAGGTTCTGATGCCAAGAGATCTGACTGCTTTCTTCAACAGAAAAAATACTGATTTCGTATACGCTTATGTAATTGCACCTGATGACATTGTTTCTGTTGTCTATTCAAACAACAAAATCAATCCTTCAGATCTTGCCTATTTCACAGATGATACTTCAGCTTATTATCTGAATCTTGCTAAGGGGAATCCAGAAGATGTTGTGGTCCAGGGGCCGATGCTTTCTGGCAAGACCCATGATGTACTTGTTTTCAACCGGCAGGCAATATTTGTAAACGGAAAGTATTGGGGCTATGTAGGCTTATGTGCTGACTTCTACCGTTTTCTTGAGTGTGTGCGACTTAATGTTGAAGATGACATGTTCGTATATGCTATCCGTTCATCAATTCACAAGGGAAATCGTGATTTTATCTGGGGTGACAGTTCTCTGTTCAAGCATCGTTATGCTAATTCAAGACAGAAATCACTGTTCTTTGGCAAGCAACGCTGGGATCTTGCTCTTAGAGTAAAAGACGGGGCTAGGGCTACAAGCTCATATCATAAGATTTACGCTGTTCTTTTTGTGCTGTTCCTGCTTACTGAAACGGTAATCATCATTCTCATACACAAGTCATTCACCATGACCGCATACAAAGCTGTTGATCAGCTTACCATGAGTCTTAATCATGATACGTTTATTCAGCTTGTGCAGCGTGAGCTTTCTGGAAAATCTGAGCATGCGCTTATCATGGTGGAGCTATTAAATTTCAAACAGGTAAACAATATTTTTGGTTATGAGACTGGTGATGAGGTTCTAAACGAAGTCAACAGCAGGATCCGTTCTGTAATCGGCTATAACGACAAGATGTGCCGTGTTGGTGCAGAGTTTATTGTGCTCATGCGCAATATCAGGACTACCATCGATGTTGACAGAACCGTAGGAGAACTTCAGTCTGCCCTTGAACATACTGTTTTTGCAAATAATTTTGCTTTAAAACAGAAAGTTCTAATAGGTTCGTCAAACACTATAGAGCAGGGAAGAGATATCAAGAATCTTTTACATGCTCTTAATAATTCAATTGATTCAGAAAAGAATGTCTATCACAACTACAGTTCTAATATGACAAAAAGCTTGCAGAAGGCCGAAGTCATAATGAACACCAAAGGTTAAACCGACTTTTTGATACAGATCACTTATTTTATTAATCCTTTCAAAACGCTAAGTTACATCTGATACTGATATAAAAAACATAGAAATATCAGACAACAACTTAACAAATAGATCTTTTGAACTATCGGCAAAAGATACTATAATCAAGTTACGGCCCTATAAAAAACAGGACAATTATGAATAACAGATATAAGAAGGTGCTGATTGTCTTCGCGGCAATCCTGTTAGCTTTCTTTATAACTACAGCATTATTTGTTTGGAGCTCGATTCGTAGTTTAAAGAGTGACCCTGTCCTCTTTGAGCATCAGTTGTATTCATTAAAAACAGGTGCTAATGCCGGAACTGTTGTTGATGATCTTGTTGGAAATCCACTTGAAAAAAGGGTAGACAGACTGTGGCTTAAATTTCATGAGGAATACGCTGCGGTTCAGAAGGGGGATTACCTTGTAGATGGTACCAAAACCCTCCTTGATATCCTCAATGACATGGTACAAGGCAATATTGTCGAAAAGATCTATCCTACTTTTCCTGTAGTTGAGGGAACCAACTACGCCAAAATAATGCGACAGATCAAGCGTCGATCAACTAAAGATGAACGTTTCTATAAACTGATGGAAGACAAAAAGCAGTTTATGCGCGAGATTTTTTCAGACGATCTTGATCTTCTAGAATTTATTGGCGGAGCAAGAGACAATTACGAAGGACTTATTGCTCCTGCAACCTACCCTATGTATGAAAAGGATCCTCTGTTTTTGATGTTCAAAAACGGTATGATTAAACAGGTATCCGTTTTAAAGAAACACTGGGATAGCAGAACCTGCGGAGATTACATAAAAACTCCATATGATGCGCTTATCATGGCATCTTTAATTGAAAGAGAGACCTTTTTGGATAACGAGCGCGCCATGGTTTCTTCTGTATTTGAGAACCGTCTTAATATCAATATGAAATTACAGACGGATCCATCTGTAATGTATGGTGTAAGTCCAATATTCACAGGTCGTCTGACAAGAGCCAATCTCAAAGAGGATACTCCATACAATACTTACACACGATATGGTCTTCCACCAACACCAATCTGCATGCCACGTGAGGCGTCAATTGTAGCGGCTTTGAATCCAGCTGAATCCAATGCGCTGTATTTTGTGGCAAAAAGCCCATCACCAAAGGATGGTCATGTATTCTCATCCACTTTAAGAGATCACAACAGAGCGGTCGCTGAGTACAGACAGAAGGTAAGAGATCAGATGAACGCTATGAAGAAGTCTGATGACGATGATCTTATTGTTGCAGAAGCTGAAGCTCAGGAAAATCCTCCAGAAGGTGAGATAACCATTAAACAAAAGATTGCTAAAATCAAAGAGGAATCAGCAAAGGAATCATCTGTTGAAGCTAAAAATGATACTGTAAAGATCATTGAAAAAAAGCCAGAGAACCCATGAGATCAAAAAAGTTCCTGTAAAAAGAAAATCAGTAACTTGATCTTAAAGATCGCAATATGTTCTTAGAGTGGAAGAGACTTGCGATGATTGTAGTATAATTTCACTGTTGAATCAGAATAGTGAATATCTCCATGTCAAAAGGTTTTTTTATTACTCTTGAAGGCTCTGAGGGCTGTGGCAAATCAACTCAGATAAATAACATCAGGCAATTTCTAGAAAGCAGAGGACGTAGAGTAATGTGTCTGCGTGAACCTGGTGGAACTCCTATAGCAGAAGACATCAGATCACTTCTAAAAAATCCCCGCGATGATGACAGTATGTGTGACAGCTGTGAGCTGCTATTGATGTATGCTGCAAGAGCTCAGCTTGTAAATACTGTGATTAAACCTGCTCTTGAACAGGGAATTGATGTTCTGTGTGATCGTCATGACCTCTCTACCATAGCCTACCAAGGAGGTGGCCGCGGTATCAGCATGGAGCACATCAATGCACTGAGAACTGTGGTTTTAGGTGATTTCAGACCGGATATTACTATCTTGATTGATCTTGATGTTAAAGCTGGCATGGCAAGAGCTAGGAGCAGAGGGGAGCTCGATCGTTTTGAGCAGTCAAAGATTGATTTTTTTGAGCGCGTTAGAAACACCTACCTTGACTATGCAAAGAATCATCCAGATGTTGTAAGCGTTGTAGATGGTGCATCAGCTGTGGATGAAGTTTTTTCTAGCATTAAAAAAGTAATTCTGGATAAGCTTGATGTTTGAGAAGTGGTTAACTCCCCAGTACCTTCAGTTTTCCTCATTGCTTAATCGGGGATTTAGTTCAGGCTCTCTGATTATTTCTGGTGACTCTGGTCTTGGAACTGCGCAGCTGGCACTTGAATGTGCAAAGCTTTATCTCTGTCAGGATCGCATGGAAAGTTCTGCCTGTTGCAGATGCAAATCATGTCTTGCCTTTGCACAGTCAGATGAAAATGCATCCCATCCTGATGTATTGTGTCTTTTAGCAGTAAGTGCTGCAAAAGCTGACTCTGATGATGAGCTTACTCATGATTTTGCAGCATTCATCGATAACATGGAAAACAGAGAGGATGGTGCTGTATCAGTAAGGGTAGACGGTGTAAGACGACTCTGCGAGTGGATTAGTCAAGGTAATGTTATGGGCTATGGAAAAGTTGCCATAGTTTCTAATGCTGATTTGATGAATGAGTCTGCAGCAAACGCTCTTTTAAAAACATTTGAAGAGCCTCCATCAAATACCCTTGTGATTTTGCTTACAAGATCATTAGACTGTCTTCCTGCTACCATTTTATCAAGAGCCTGTAAACTTCAGGTTCCACCTGTTGCAAGTTCTGATGCGTTAGAATATATCAGAGGACATTTAAACTCAGATTATAATGAAGCAAGATGCAGAGTCTGTCTGTCTATAAGTCACGGCAGTCCTAAAAAAGCTTTAAAATATTATGAGTCAGGATTTGATGAGCTTGCTGTATCCCTTGTGAAGAGCATATGTGCAAATGTTTGCGGAAAATCAGGAGTTCTTGAATTTATAGATATCATAAAGAAAATGCCTGATGAACTTGTGTCTGCTGTTTTAAGTGAATTCATCCTGCAGGTTCTAAAATATAAGGCCGGATTCAAGGAGGGGGATCTTCCTTTGATATCAGATGGGGATTTAGATGTTTTAGGTAACATTCCTGCAGAAAAGCTATTTAACGCTCAAAAGAATATTGGCTATTTTTCAACGAGTGTGATAAATAATACTCTGCCAACCAAGGCTCCAACTTCACAGATGCAGTCATGGCTTGGGCTACTCATGCAATCAAAGGATTAAAAGTGGTTTTAACCAAGTATATTTTTAAAGACATTATTAGGGTACAGCTGGTAAGCCTAGCAGTACTGTTTGTGGTATTCATGTCTCAGACAATTATCAGGCTGCTCTCTCAGGCTACATCAGGATCTATTCCTGTAGGTATTGTTTCAGAAATGGTGCTCTACTCAATGCCTCAGGTATGCTATATCCTGCTACCAATGACTCTTTACATAGGCATTATTGTATCTCTTTCAAGAATGTCTTCAGATTCAGAGATGGTAGTAATGCGTTCGACAGGTTTTTCTGGCGTAAATTTCATGAAGATAGCAATGGTTATTGCAACCTTTACCGCAGCAATTACAGCCTACAACTGTCTAGTTCTGATGCCAAAAGCCAATTACCAGCAGAAGTTGTTAACTCAGAATTCTCAGAATGATCCTCGTTATTTCCCACTTGAAAGCGGCAGATTTATTGAGTTTGGAGATTATTCTGTATACATCCAGAAAGTATCAGATGAAAATTCAACCAAGGTGCTTACTGAGGTGTATGTAATTAAAAACATGTTCAAAAATTTGCTGAACAACAATCAGACCGAATTCATGATCGCAAGAAACGGTCATTTACGTACCGATGATCGAGGAGTGCAGTGGATTGTACTTGAAAACGGTACTCTTTATTCTTGCAAGATCCATGAGGGAGGTCTAGATAAGACAACCTTCAGGACTTTATCTATTCCTATTCCGACAGAAAAAGAACAGGTGCTGACTGTAAGTGACTTCAGAAACTACAGTACCAGTGATCTGCTTAAGGCTGATGAACTCAAGGCAAAGGTTGAATTTCAGTGGCGCATTGCTCCAATTTTTGCCTGCTTTATCATGGCAATGATTGCAATTCCTCTGTCAATGGTAAATCCACGTCAGGGTAAGTTTGCTAGATTGCTGCCAGCTATTTTGCTGTTTGCCTGCTACTATTTAGCACTTCTGTCAATAAGAAACCTTATAAATGCCAAATCCATACCACCATATCCTGGCACGTATATGGTGCCTGTGCTCTTCATTTTGCTTGTGGCTATTCCGCTTAATCTTGAAAAGCCAAAACTCAGAAGAAAGCTGTCTCAGACAGTAAGAAAGATAATCTTCTTCAAGAAAGGATAAACCTAAACTTTGTTACTTTTTATATGTTTAGGTCTAATGGAGCAGGAACCCC
>JBJEWY010000003.1:0-4559 GCA_051885305.1 Succinivibrio sp.
TGAAAGAGCAAGAAAAACCAAGAATTAAGAACCACTAATAAGCTCAATCTGCCCCAAAAACGCCTTTTGTCGTTTTTTTTAATGACTCTCTAGTAGAAAATTGTTTACGCTTACGTATTTTCATAATTATCAGGATAAGATATCCGTACTTTATCACCTTCATTTTCAAGTTCGATTTTTGGGGATTTCACAGCCTGATCCAGGTCTCCCAAACTTTCAGTAAGCGATGACAAATTATAAATAGTTTCAGATTTGGCATCCTCTAACGAAACCAGACCAATAACAGCAACAGCAGTAACATTCTTTAGAAATGACTTTGATAATACAGCTCTGTACTGAGCTAAAAGCATTGTTAGAGCACCGCGGGTCAATCTGAGCATAATACCACCTTATGAATACGTACGGGGGCTAGTGTACAAGTATTAAATATTATCTAAACACATACATATGAAAGGATAACATTTCCTGCGTATAATTTTCAAACTCATATAATATATGCCAGACATAATTGCACGATTTATTATCCGAATTTGCAAAATATGTTTATCAGACAACTCATAACTGCATATTTTTAGAGCATTTCATAATTACCGATCCTTTCAAAGAGCATTTATAAAATCGATACAAATCAAAAAAAACTTAATTAGTCCATATTAACTACTTGCCTGTAGTGAATTTAAAGCTCTAATGATAGAATACAGTGTCAGAATTATTTAGATAGGAGAAAGCAAATGTCAATGCCAGAACGTTATCACCCAGAATGTCCACCAGATGCACATAAGGTGATAAGACCACCTGTCACAGAAGTAAAGGCCCTTCTATGTGTTGCAGTTCCTGACAGTGAGGAGTCTAACGGCATGGATAATGTTACTGATATTCTCTCACTAATGTCCAAAGAGCCTTATATTCTCTGCTCTGACAAAATGAAAGATCTGATCTTAGGCAGTGCTGAGCAGGCAGAAATCAAACCAGCTTTTGTAAAAATTCTTGATGACAAACAATCAGCCTCAATTGTTTACACTGATGGTGCCATTGGACAGACTCTTCCTTTTTACAACTTTGCTGACAGTTATCAGGATATTACAAAATTCCCAGAACTTTTGAAGGAAAAATGCCTGATAAATCTTGATATGATGTCAATGTTCACCCTACGTTCAATCTCAACTGTATACCCTTGGGATGAATTGCTGGCAAAACACTTTTTAACACAGTTTGAGACGGCTTCTGCAAATTTATCAGAAGCTGACAAAAAGCTCTTGTGCGATGTCCGCTACGGACGTTTTGATGCGCTTAAAGTTGAAGAAGAAAGCAAGACTGCATATCAGTTCCTAAGACTTGAGAGAAAACTGTTCTTACAGTATCCAACAGAAGATGACTAATAAATTATCCAACACTACTGCACTTGCAGTTGAACTGATAAAAAAAGCCTCCATCACCCCAAAGGATGAGGGCTGTCAGGATCTTGTAAGAGAAGCCCTAACTGAAGTAGGATTTAACTGTCTTACACTTAAAGATTCTGGTACAGAGAATCTTCTGGCAGTACACGGTACAGGCTCTCCTTTCTTATTGTTTTTAGGGCATACAGACGTTGTTCCGCCAGGAGATGAGGCAAAATGGGACTACCCACCATTTGATGCAGTAATCACTAAAGACAATGGAAAAAATGTGTTGCATGGCAGAGGCAGTCAGGACATGAAAGGCTCTGATGCCGCCATGACCATAGCTTTACGTGACTTTGTAAAAGACAATCCTAATCATAAAGGTACTGTTGGTCTTCTTTTAACCTCAAATGAAGAAGGCGATGCCAAAGGCGGTACTCCTTTTGTAGTTGATTATTTAAGAAAACACAATCTTGTTCCAGACTACTGTCTTGTTGGCGAGCCAAGCTGTTCTTTGCAGTTTGGTGACACCATAAAAAACGGCAGAAGAGGATCGGTTACAGCTCATATCAGTGTGCAGGGAGTGCAGGGACATGTTGCCTATCCTGATCGCTGTGATAATGCAGCACATAAAGCAGGAGCTCTTATTGCTCTTCTGTCAGAGGAGATCTGGGATAACGGATCAAATTTCTTTCCACCAAGTTCATTTCAGGTTACCAATATAAAATGTGGTACCGGAGCTGAAAACGTTGTTCCAGGACAGTGTTACATCATGTGCAACTGGCGCTTTAATGATGCTCTTTCACCTGACAGCATTAAAGAAAGAGTTGACAGGATGATTGATTCATTAAAGATCAAAGCTGAGATCCGCTATGTGGTAAATGGTCTGCCATTTATAACCAAAGGCGGTTTGCTGTTAGATTCACTCAAAGAAGCTGTAAATGAAGTTACAGGCATTGTTCCTAAGCTTTCTACAGCTGGTGGCACCTCTGATGGACGCTTTATTGCGCCTTTAGGCACAAAAGTAGTTGAATTTGGTCCTTGCTCAGATCTGATTCATAAGGTAAATGAGGCTGTTGATTTAACATCTCTTGATTTACTTCATGAAATCTACCAAAAGACTTTAGAGAAAGTCATAAAATAGCAAAGGGCCGAAAGGCCCTTTTTTATTCGTATCCGTTTTCTTTAAAGTGCTTGATCATACTTCTTGTCAGAGAGATCGGATCATTTTCAGCACTTAAGGAAAGTCTGTCCATCCACAAAGCTTCTGACAGTTCATTACTGTCACGATGAATAGTCATATCACCATCAACTCTGGCAAAGAACCCTACCAGCAGATTAGAATCCATTCCCCATGGCTGGCTTCCAAAATATTTGAGATCCTTAACCTTAAGACCTACTTCTTCAAAAGCCTCACGTCGTGCACACTCCTCTGCACTCTCGCCAATCTCACAGAATCCGGCTATAAGTGCCATACCTCTGTACGGTCTGTCTTTGTATCTTGTAACTACAATGCGATCACCGCAGGTAATGCCTAAAATAATGGCAGGAGCTATCTTCGGATAGACGATATTTCCGCACTCAGGACAGATTAAAGCCCTTTCTTTTTCTGAGTGCTCAAGTTTTGTTCCGCAACGGCCACATACTCTGTTGACGTCATACCACTGATAAAGATGGAAAGCGGTAAATCCAGCAAAACATAAATCTTTAGGATTTGCAGTGCGCAGAATCTGTACCGATTTAAAGGAGTATCCTTCAATATCGACACTCTGCACACGACCTGTATAAAGATAAAAAGCCCGATTGTTAATACAGAAAAGATATACAAGCTTTTTACTGTCAAAGTTAGTTACATCAGGAAGGGATACAGGAGCATTCTCTCCATCGCCAGAAGTTAAAACATAGCGATCATCAAAAACAAAAAACAGATCTCCTTTTATTGGTTCTCTTTTAAGTGAGAACTCGTTTTTAAATTCCAAACCATCAAGATCCTGAATCACTTTTTTATCCCCAAATAATTATGAGCATCAATTGCTGCAGAGCATCCAGCTCCTGCTGAAGTTATTGCCTGACGATAGATTCTGTCTGCACAGTCTCCTGCTGCGAATACTCCTGAAGCTGAGGTTGCTGTTTTGGCACCAAATCCTGTTTTTATAGTACCGTCCTCATCCATTTCAATACTACCGTCAAAAACAGCGGTTGAAGGTTCATGTCCGATAGCAATGAAAACACCATCCGTTGCAATCTCTTTATCCCCTTCATCGTCCCTGACTCTAATGGCATTAACCATATTGCTATCTCCAACTATCTCAGTTACTACTGAATTTAAGATCGGAAATATTCTGCTGCCAAAGAGTGCTTTAGCCTTATCTACAAGAACAGCTTCAGCTCTGAAAGTATCTCTTCTGTGGATAAGATATACTTTAGAGCAGATATCTGCAAGGTAAAGAGCTTCAACTAAAGCAGTATTACCACCGCCTACGACGCAAACAATTCTGTTTTTAAAGAAAAAGCCATCACAGGTTGCACAGGCGGACACACCTCTGCCTTTATACTTATTCTCGCTCTCAAGTCCAAGATAACGGGCTTTTGCACCTGTTGCAATAATTACTGTACGAGCCTTGATTACTGTTCCTGATGAAAGATACAGAAGCTTTATATCATAAGAAAAATCTACTTTGACCACTGAATCATTAAGTTCCTTTGTACCAACAGCTTTTGCGTGCTCTAAAAGAGACTGCATCAGAGAGAAACCATCGGGATTGTCACTGCGACCAGGCCAGTTGGCAATTTCAGGAGAGGTAGTAAGCTGTCCGCCGATATCAGTTCCAGATATCATAAGAGGTTTTAGTCCGAATCTGCAGGCATAGATTGCTGCAGTGCAACCTGCAGGTCCTGAACCAATAATTACACACTGATAAATATTACTGAAAGTCATGGAACTATCCTACATCATGCCACAAAGCCATGACCGAAAGTCACTGACACTAATGGCAGGCAAAAAATATTCTGCAAGAACAAACGATTTGAATCATAGTAGACCATATCATATAAAGTGTTCTCAAAGGAAGTCTACCACATTTAGATCATAGAGGTGAAATTACTGTTTCTCACATTGTATTACATAAAAAATCGAGTAGGGGGAGTTTAGGCTCGCCCCTCCCACACCACCGGACATGC
>JBJEWY010000004.1:0-17181 GCA_051885305.1 Succinivibrio sp.
AGTTTGGAGAATACTGGTATGGTAATGGCGGCATACCATCAATCCTTGCAAACTACCTAAAAACACATAAAATAAATGCACAGTCATACCTAAAAAAAGAAATGGTTATAAAGGTTAACCAGAGTGATTTTCTAAATCCTACCTCACTTACAGACATCGATCAGAATGTACTCATGTGTCAGACAGGATATCTGACTTTAAGAAGTCCAACTAATCATCTTTCTAAGATACTTTTAGGCATACCTAACAATGAGATATATAAGGCATTAACAAGCCTACTTGCATTAAAAGTTTTCAATAACGAAATTGATGTTACAGATGAGCAAGGTGTAAATATCTTTGATAACGGCTCAGAGGATGATATTGCGGCCTTACTGAACGCCATAATCAACTCTGTACCATATGACAACTATCCAATTAATTCTGAATCAGCCTTACAGTCACTAATAATGTTATATCTTATAGGAGCCGGACTTGAGGTAAAGAGCGAAACTCACTCATCAAAGGGGAGAGCCGATCTTACTGTGGACACAGAAAAACGAAGAATAGTATTTGAGTTCAAATACGCAGAAAATGACTCTGATGCCAAGATAAAACTTAACGAAGCCATAGAACAGATAAAATCCCGAGACTATGGCAATACAGTACCATCAAAATCTGAACTTATAAGAATTGCAGCTGTATTCAATGCAGATCCTGCTGTCAGATCTATAAGTTATGAATTAGTAAAATAAAGTTCTTTGATTTTCTGTTGGTGGCTCTGATTTCAATATATCAATATCCATATTGTGCAGAGCCTTTCTCATGCCGTTTCAGAAGTTACTTTAAAAGTACTTTTGAGCCTTAAAAAGAAATACTCAAAATCTTTAAAGCCGTATGCTATTCTTTTAATAGCCTTGATCTTGTTGTTGATACATTCAATTACACAGGTTTTGATACGGTATATTTCATGATTAAACAACAGGTTAATGTTGTTTTTTTTACACATCTTTAACCATCTTTTCTTGTTACCTTTACATCTATACGCTTTAATGTTCAAAAAAATGTACAGGAGATCATTATGAGTTTCAAGTCGTTAGTTTCAGCAACCATCCTTTCAGTAGCATCTGTGTCAATGGCAAATGCTGTAGAGGTTCAGGTTGTTCCCGTGGATATAGATCATTCCTTTTATGTTCCATACAAAGGAAATCATGAAATATTCAAATCAGGATTTATCCCTGGTTTTGGCTCATCTCTTGCTTTATGTAGGCAGGAAAAGGATGGCACAGTATGGTTATATGGTTTAACAGATCGTGGCCCTAATGCTGATGGTCCTTTACTTGAGGTTGAAGGTAAGGGGAGTAAAAAAGAACTTATGCCATCAAAGTTTTTTCCTGCACCTGACTTCACACCAAAAATCGGTCTTATAAAACTTAAAGATGGCAAAGCTTCACTTGAAAAGGTAATTGAACTTAAAGATCGTAATGGTAAAAAAATTTCAGGTCGTCCTTTAAATATTACTTTGCTGGGAGCCACTGGGGAGATTGCAATTGACGACAGTTTCAATGTTCTACCTTACGATGATACAGGTCTTGACAGTGAAGGTCTTACACTAGACAGTAAGGGAAGATTCTTTATAAGTGATGAATATGGTCCGTTCTTAAATGTATATAAGAATGATGGTACTCTTATACACAGCTATGCTCCAGAAAAAGGACTTCCTGAGATCCTAAAATTTAGAACCCCAAATCGAGGAGCAGAGGGCGTAGCCATGCTGCCAAGCGGCGAGTTGGTGGTAATGGAGCAGTCGGTACTGAATTTGGAACACGATTCAAAAAGTTCTAAAGATACCGTTCACTTTACAAGACTGGTTGTTTTTGATCCAAATTCTATGAACTACAGGACCTACGGATATCCTATTGATTTTGACTCATATAAAAAGCCTGGGGATGCAAAACTAGGTGACATTATTGCCTTAAACTCTCATGAATTTCTAGTCATTGAGCAGGGCAAGGATAAGAACAAGGTCATGCAGAACCTTATCTACAGAGTTGATATTTCTGATGCTGACGATCTGAATTCTGCTCTGGTAGATGGTTTTGAACCAGAATTCTTCAAGGATAGCGGTGGATTCAAACTTGCTAAAAAAGAGCTTATAGTCAATTTGAGATCTCTTGGGTATCAGCATGAAAAAGCAGAAGGCATGGTACTTTTAAATGATCGTAAAACCTTAATTGTTATCAACGATAATGACTTTGGTATTGGGATCAAGGTAAAAGATCCTGACAACAAGAAAGCCAAAATCACTGATTACATCTTAAAGCAGGATGGCAGCTTTGAGTATATTAAGAAGGGTGAGAGGGCAGTTAAGGCAAAGCCTGAATTTGAGTTTGAACGACTTGAAAAACCTTATGACACCAATGAGCTTTTTATCATAAAACTTGATTCACCTCTCTAGTAGTTTTAAGCCTGCCTGAGAGAAGGCAGGCATTTTTAGCTACTTCTTTTCGACAGATGGAATAAAGAAGGTTCCTACAGCCTGTAAGATCACACATGCAGCAACTGCGTACATGGTATATTCAAGACCATAGTGATCTCCTAATTTACCCATCAGCGGAGCAACAAGTCCTCCAAAACTCATTGAAAGTCCAATGGTAAATCCAGTTGCCATACCTACATGGTGACAGAGGAATTTCTGGCCTATAACCACAAATGGAGACATGGCAATAAAGAAGAGGAAGGCAAAAGGCAGTAACAAAACTGTTGCAAGTACAGCACTGTCAGTTAAGGTAAACAGTGCAATAAAAGGAACAGAGAGAATAGTGCTTATCTTCACTATTCTGTTAAAGCCAAGTTTATCTGAGATGGTGCCGCCAAAGAATGTTGCAGTAGCACCTGTCAGACAGACAAATCCGTTCAGAAGTGTTGCAGCCTCATCTTTAATTCCTAAATTGTGCATGTAGTACAAAGACAGGAAGGAGACAAATGAGAACCAGGCAGCCGATCTTACAAAAAGAACTCCAACAAGAATTATAAAGCCTTTGAGGTTTTCAGTCTGTGTTGAATCTGTTTTTGCTTTTTTTACTGCCTTTTCACTGCGCTCACAGACAAGAGTGTAGTAACGATTTCTCATCATAAAGACCGCTATTATCGCAATAGCTGGAACGCACATGGCAAGTGTTGCATCAAGCCCCAACAGGATGTAAAGACCTGTAAAGTAGAATGGTCCTGCTGCCATACCAGCATTACCTCCTACAGAGAAGATAGACATGCTTTTGCCAAGCTTGGCTTTTCCAAAGACATTTGCCATCTTGCCGCCTGCAGGGTGGAAAATCGCTGCACCTATACCGTTTAGTGAAACAAGGGCATAGAGCAGCACCTGATTTTGTACAAGACCTAAAAACATCACACCTAGGCAGGCTAAAAGAATACCTACACTCATAAGGTAAGGTCTTGGTTTTGTATCAGCAAGGGTACCAGCAAGAGGCTGAATTACAGCATTTAAAATCGTGTTGGCCATCATAAGACAGGCAACTGAAGAGTAACTGTCAAGTCGTCCTGCCTGATACATGTAAGCAAGAATAATTGGCAGTGAGCCGTGATTTATGTCGGTAGCAAAATGTCCTGCCATAAACAGCAGGTTTTCTTTGGCAGAATAAATCCGCATACAATACCTCGATTGTAATAAATTGGTTTAATAGAAATTAAATGCCCCGGAATCGGGGCATGCAGATATATTATCTTGTGGCAGCTTTCATCGATGAGACGTAAGCTATAAGCTCTTTTTTCATGGCAGGGAAGTCATCTTTGTACTTCTCTACTATCTTTACGCAGGCAGAGCCGGCAATAGCACCGACTGCACCGGTTTCAAGAGCCTGTTTTACGTGATCAGGTGTTGAAATACCAAAGCCTAAGATTGGGGCAGCACCATTTAATTCCTTGATGCGGTTAATAACTTCAACTGGTTTTCCAAAGGTGTTTTCAGTACCGGTGATACCGAAACGTGAAAGCACATAGGTATAACCTTTTGAATGCTTGGCGATTTTCTCTAAGAGATCCTCATTGGCATTTGGAGGAGCAATTAAGACTACGGCAACGTCATTTTCTGTGGCGCACTTTTCAAAATTGTCACAGGTATCCAGCATGTTTGTTGGAATATCTGGGATCAAAACAGCATCAATTCCAGCGTCATGGGCGTCCTTGTAGAATTTGTCAATGCCACGGGCTACTACAACATTTGCGTATACAAGAATACTTACAGGGATCTTGTCATCAATCTTTCTTAACTCTCTTACGACGTCAAAAAAGTCATCAGTTGTAGCACCAGAATTTAAAGCTCTCTTGTCAGCATGCTGAATAACAGGACCGTCAGCGCAAGGATCAGAGAATGGGAAACCAAGCTCTAAAGCATCAGCTCCACCTTCAATTAAGGCCTTTAGGATTTCAATTGAAGTCTCTTTATCAGGATCACATAAGGTCACAAATGGCATAAATGCGCCTTCACCTTTATTCTTGAGTTCTAAAAGGCGGTTTTCAAAACGTAAGCTCATGTCATTCTCCTTATTATTTGGTGATCTTCAAGTTAGCAGTAGAAATACCGTCATCGCTGACGCAGCCTTTCTTTTCAAGGATATTTGATACGTTAAAGATATCCTTGTCGCCACGTCCTGACACATTGACTACGAGGATCTGCTCTTTATTTGGATCCTCTCTCATCAGTCTTAAGGCGTAAGCAAGTGCATGTGATGACTCTAAAGCAGGAATGATACCTTCCTTTTGTGAGAGTTCAACAAATGCCTCTAAAGCATCGTCATCTGTTGCACCAACGTACTTGACTCTGCCGATATCACCTAAATATGCATGCTGAGGACCTACAGATGGGAAATCAAGACCTGCTGAGATTGAGTATGACTCATTGATCTGACCGTCTTTAGTCTGCAGATTCTTTGAATAGGCACCAAAGAAGATACCATCTTCACCTCTAGCAAGGGTACCGCCGTGTTTTTCTGTTTCAATACCAAGACCATATGGCTCAACACCATATAGAGGTACATTGGTATCTAAGAAGTCAGCAAATACACCGATTGCATTTGAACCACCACCTACGCAGGCGATGCAGGCATCTGGAAGGCGACCTTCTTCTTTTAGGATCTGCTCGTGAATTTCTTCACCGATGATCTTCTGGAACTCGCGTACGATAGTAGGGAATGGGTGAGGACCTGCTGCAGTACCAATCATGTAATGTGTGTCTTTGAAGTTAGCAGCATAATCTCTTAAAGCTTCATTGCAGGCTTCCTTTAATGTTGCAGCACCTACCTGAACAGGAATTACCTCTGCTCCCATAAGACGCATACGAAATACGTTTGGTTTCTGTCTTTCAGTGTCAGTTGCACCCATGTAGATGCGGCACTTGAAACCTAAAAGCGCACAGATTAAAGCTGTTGCAACACCGTGCTGACCAGCACCTGTCTCAGCGATGATTCTGGTTTTGCCCATGCGCTTTGCAAGCAGTGCCTGTCCTAAAACCTGATTGGTTTTGTGGGCGCCGCCGTGAAGAAGATCCTCACGCTTTAAATAGATCTTGGTTTTTGTACCTTTTGTCAGGTTTCTGCATAAGGTTAATGGGGTTGGACGACCAGCGTATTTGTTTAAAAGATCGGTTAATTCCTTTTTGAATGATGGATCGTTTTTAGCTTCTACAAAGGTTTTCTCAAGCTCGTCTAATGCTGGGATCAATACCTCAGGAACATACTGTCCGCCATATTTACCAAAGAAAGGATTTAAAATGGTCATATTATCTCCTGTTAATAGTTATTGATGATCTCAAAGGCCTTTTTTATCAGTTCCACATCTTTAATGCCTTTGGATTTCTCTAATTTTGAATTAAGGTCAAGACCTGCAAAGCCGTAACCTAAAGCCTTGTGTGCATTATCAGCACCAATTCCGCCTGATAACAGAATTTTTGATTTATCAAGATCTGCTGGGATTTCATCCCAGTTGAAGGAGTTGCCAGAGCCTGGCATTGATGAATCAAGAATTGCAAGATCGCAGACTTTTAAGTACTCATTTACCTTTGCAAAATCATCTTTGCTTCTAATGTTGAATGCTTTGATGATACCAATGTCTGGTAACGCCTTTTTAAGGGCAAGTACTGTATCTAAAGTCTCTGAACCGTGAAGCTGAATATAGCTTGCGTGAGTCATTTTAGCAGCCTCAGCCATGGTCTCAACATCCTCATCAACAAAGACTAGGGCATAGCGGATCTCGCCATCAAGACCTTTGGTAAGTTCAAGTACCTTATCTACAGTTACACAGCGAGGGGATTTTTCAGCAAAGATAAATCCGGCAACAGATGCATGAACATCTATTGCAGCTTCAAGAGCCTCTCTTGTGGTGATACCACAGATTTTATTAAGGCCGTAAAGCATGGAATTTGCCTTGAATACCACATCATTCTGGGCGGTAATTGATGATCCGATTAAAAAGTTTTTAATTGGATTTAAATACACCAGATCGCTGTGCTCTTTAATACCAGATTCTGATACCACTCTAACCTTGTCAGAAAAGAGAGGGTAGAGCTTCTTTGCCTTGTCAAGGTCAATTGTCAGGGTGCGTAAATCACGATTGTTGATGCCTGCAATATCAATATTCTGACTGATTACGAATTCAGCATCCTCAAGAGAATCAACTTCTGTTAAAACATCAAGCTGCTTTTGTTTAGCATAGTTATACAGTTCTAGAAATCTCTCGTGAGTTAAAACGCTAAGCATTAAAAGAACAGCATCAGCCCCTGCGATATTGGCTGCATCAATCTGTTTTTCACAGATGATGAAATCCTTGCATATCACTGGAAGTGAACAGTGATCCTTTACATACTTAAGGTATGAAAGAGAGCCTTTGAAATAATGCTCCTCACATAATACTGAAATTGCTGCTGCGCGTTTTTCGTAGCATGAAATCAGCCTGTCTAGGTTGAAGTCTTTGCAGAAATCACCAAGGGTTGGAGATGATTTTTTGCACTCTAAGATAAAATTACGGGAATTTTTAGGTGACAGCGCCGCAAAAAGTGAGCGGCGTGGAGCACTTCTTGTTCCGCTGATGTCGATGTTATCAACATCATTAACCTTGCTGTTGATTATAGTTGCAAGTACAGTTCCATCAAGAGATTCAAGGTTAAGACCTTTGTATGCTCTTGCTTTCTCTGTCAGCTCCTCAGTGTGCAGCATCTTAGTTACCCTTAGAGATTTGAATTACTTCTTCAAGCTTTGAGGTGGCAGCACCTGATTTTAAAGTCTCCATGGCAAGTTCAAAGCCGCTCTTGAAGGACTGCTCTTTTCCTGCAAGGTGAAGCATGGCGCTTACGTTTGCACATACAACAGCGTTCTGTGCGTCTGTTCCATGGCCAGAGAGGATATTTCTTGCAATTACAGCATTCTCTTTAGCTTCACCGCCAGTGAGATCATTCTGGGTGTAGTTGCCTTTGATGCCAAAGTCTTCGTTGGTTAAAACGTACTTCTCAATTGAACCGTCTTCTTTTAACTCGGCAACTTTGGTTTCACCAAAGATTGAAATCTCATCCATGCCGTTACCATTGATTACCATAGCGCGTTTTACACCGTTAAGCTTTAAAGCTGAAGCCATGGTTTCAAGAAGGTTTGTGTCATAGCAGCCTAAAAGCTCGTAATCGACGTGAGCTGGATTTGTCAGAGGTCCTAGAATATTGAAGATTGTTGAGGTACCAAGAGCCTTGCGTACGGGAGCAGCAAAGCGCATACCGGTGTGGTATTTCTGAGCAAAGAAGAAAGCAAAGCCAGCCTGCTCAAGATTTTTTAAGCTGTCTTTTTCTTCAGCCTTAACATTGTAGCCAAGTTCAGTTAAAACATCTGATGCACCGGATTTTGATGAAACAGCGGTATTGCCATGTTTTGCAACTTTAAGACCTAATGTTGCGCATACAATTGCAGATACGGTTGAGATGTTGAAGGTCTTGAGCTTGTCACCACCTGTTCCTACAATTTCACCTACTTCTATTGATAAATTGCGCTCAAATGGCAGAGAAGCCTCAATCATTGCTGATGCTGCACCACCGATTTCATCTGCGGTATAGCCGTTCATTTTTAAAGCGGTTAAAAGTGAACCAAAAACTACCGGATCAAGATTTCCAGCAAAAATTTCTCTGAAGATAGATTTGGTTTCATTAAAATCAAGAGTTTCATGTCTATAAAGTTTTTCTAATAACTCGTGCATTTTTCTACTCCTCATTCCCACTTAGAACGCTTAATGCAGGTGGGGGATGAATATATATAAAAAAACCCGCATTAAGCGGGTCTTTCAATTGATTATTCAGTTACAACAAACAACAAAACCCCGCTATTACACGAGGCGCCACCAACGACCGTTAATGATAATGTTTGTCAAGGTTTTCATAATCAACTCTCTAATAAAATCTGTACAGTGATGATAACTTAAATCAGGCTGTCATGTAACATCTTTTTTAAGAAAAAGTTATCTTGCACTAAAATTAAGCATTTTTACAGGCTGTCGATAGCGTTTTTCAAAAGCTGTCTGCCAAATGTAGTCATAATGGATTCTGGATGGAACTGGAATCCTAATACATTATATCTGCTACTGTATAAACTCATGCACATGCCGTCGTACTGGGCAAGGATCTCCACATCCTCTGGAAGATTTGTAACCACAAGAGAGTGGTATCTTGCAACTTTAAGAGGATTTGGCAGGTTCTTAAAGCACAGTTTACCCTCATGCTCAAGCATTGAGCTTTTGCCATGAACAATAACAGGTGCATGTTCAACAGTGCCGCCTAATACCTGACCTAAAGCCTGATGGCCTAGGCAGATACCAAGCATAGGGTATTTCCCAAGATTGTCCTTAATTATAGGCAGAAGGTTATTGGCATCAGCAGGGGATGAAGGACCTGGAGATAACATGATAATCACCTTGTCTCCCTTCTTTTTGTATTCCTCTGCTATCTGACAGATTAAATCCACATCAGTATCATTTCTGTATACAAGTACGTTGTTGCCTAAAACCTTCAGCTCGTCTACCAGGTTGTAGGTAAAAGAATCAAAGTTGTCGATAAAGATAATTGTATTTGACATGATTATTTATTCTCCAGTGCTAGAGCAAGAGCTGTTAAAACTGATTTTGCCTTGTTTACAGTTTCTTGGCATTCAGCCTTGATGTCGGAGTCAAAGACAACTCCGCATCCTGCCTGCACATAAGCAGTATCATCCTTTACGAAGGCAGAGCGGATTGCAATGCAGGTGTCAAATGAACCGTCATTACTTAAAATGCCGACTACACCACCGTATGAGCCTCTTTTTTTGCCTTCATATCTGTAGATAAGTTCATGGGCCATGATCTTAGGGGCACCTGATAAGGTTCCCATATTCATACAGGCACAGTAGGCATGGAATGCATCAAGATCATCTTGCAGGGTTGCATGAACATCTGATACAAGGTGCATAACAGACTGATACTTGTCGATGTGAAGCATGTTGTCGACGTATCGGGTTCCTGGTTTTGAAATGCGGGCAAGATCGTTTCTTGCCAGATCAACTAACATCAGGTGTTCTGCTACTTCCTTCTTGTCAGTTCTAAGCTCAAGCTCGATTCTGCTGTCAAGTTCACTGTTGATGCTGCCGTCAGGATTTAAGCCTCTTGCTCTTGTTCCTGCAATAGGACTTATGGAAACAGTTCTTGTTTTGGCCTCAAAGCGTACTGCAAACTCAGGGCTTGCACCAAAGATTGTGAATTTAGGATCTTTGATGTAGTACATATAAGGGGATGGATTGAGTTTTTTTAGATAGGAGTAAGCTAAAAGAGGATCAGTGCATTTGTATGAGAAGGTTCTTGATGGAACAATCTGGAATGCATCACCATCTATAATATGCTGCTTGATTTTTGAGACGATAAGGCCGAATTCATCATCGCTTAAATCAGGATTGATTTCAGGTTTAACGTCATAACGGATATTTAGTTTATCCTCAATACTGAAGCAATCAAGTTTGTCTCTTATCTCTAAAGCTTCAAAGGCTGTCTCCTTGTAGCTGTCCTCATTGAAGATGTATGCTGATACTGAGGTTTCACCTTTGACGTGATTTGATCTTACACAGATATCAAAAACATAGAAACCATAATCGGAGCATGGATTCTTTCCCTTTGGTACATCGCCTATGTACTCAAAGTTGTTAATGAAGTCAAAGGCAATCATACCACCGATGAAGATCCCCTCGCATGGAGCAATGATGCTCTGCAGGGTTCTCATTACGGTCATAGGACCTTTAGCCTTTAGTCTTGTAGCTTCATCTAAGTTTCTGTCAGGACGCTTGTACTGAATTGAAAACTCAGGGAATGAATATTTGGTATCAAGTTTTTCAGCAAGTTCTTTAGCTAAACTTTCACCGTTTTTATTTAAAACGTGTACAGTAACTTTTAAATCGTCGCAGGTGACTTTGATTGCGGCTGATAAACCTATTAAGCTCTGTACGCCGCTCTTGTTCACAATTTCAGCTGACTCGAACAGAATGGTATTGTCCTTGTGACAATACTCTCTGTAGAAGAGATGAGCATCTTTTAGATATCTAGTTTGGAATGAAATAGTCTTCATAAAAAAGCCTTGTATATATATGAAAAAACCCGCATTAAGCGGGTCCTCTTTAAAGCATAACAGTTCGGCCCGCAGTTAAGCAGGAAGCCACCATGAACCGTTAAAACTTAAAAACATAAACTTGTCCTCAAAATTAAGATAGGTAAATCTTAAAACAAAATTAGAATTTATAAAACAGCTTTTAAGTGTTGTGCACTAAAATGTGACATAGAATACAAAAAAAAGCCCGCATTTTACTGTCTGCGGGCTTTTCTGCACTAACTTTTACTGTTAGAACTCAGCGTTGTTTGGTGTACGAGGGAATGGGATCACGTCTCGAACGTTACCTACACCTGTGATATAAACAATAAGACGCTCAAAGCCTAAACCAAAGCCTGAGTGTGGAACTGAGCCATAACGGCGCAGATCACGATACCACCAGTAGCTGTCCTTGTTCATTCCAAGCTCTTCTAAGCGTCTGTCGAGTTTTTCTAAGTTGTCCTCACGCTGTGAACCACCAATGATTTCACCGATGCCTGGAGCTAAAACGTCCATTGCGGCAACAGTTTTACCATCATCGTTCTGCTTCATGTAGAAAGCCTTGATGTCTTTTGGATAGTTCTTTACGACTACAGGTGCCTTGAAGTGCTCTTCAGCAAGATATCTTTCATGCTCTGACTGTAAATCAATACCCCACTCAACAGGGTACTCAAACTTCTTGGTGGCATTCTTTAAGATCTCGATTGCGTCGGTGTAGTCAACCTTAGCAAAGTCTGATTTCACGAAGTTCTCAAGGCGGGTAATGGCATCCTTGTCAATACGCTGCTCGATAAACTTCATGTCATCTGCTCTTTCATTTAAAACAGTGGTAAATACATGCTTTAAAAGTCTCTCTGCTGTTTCAGCACAGCCGTCAAGTTCAGTGAAGGCCATTTCAGGCTCTACCATCCAGAACTCTGCAAGATGACGGGTGGTGTTTGAGTTTTCAGCGCGGAAGGTTGGACCGAAAGTGTATACCTTTGAGAATGCGCAGGCATAGGTTTCAACATTAAGCTGACCTGACACGGTCATGAAAGCATGCTTGCCAAAGAAGTCCTTTGAGTAATCAACCTGACCTTTGTCATCCTTTGGAACATTGTTAAGATCAAAGTTTGTTACGGTGAACATCTCGCCGGCGCCCTCACAGTCAGAACCTGTGATGAGCGGAGTTGATACCCACATGAAACCATTCTGCTGGAAGAATGAGTGAATTGCATAGGCAACGGTGTTGCGGATACGCATTACAGCACCCATGAGGTTGGTACGTGGACGAAGATGGGCATACTCACGCAGATACTCAACGCTGTGACGCTTTGCAGACATAGGATAGGTATCTGGATCTTCAACAAAACCAGTTACAAATACTTTGTCCGCCTGAATTTCAAAGGCCTGTCCCTGGCCTTCTGAATTCTTAAGAGTACCGTCAACAACAACTGAGCAGCCAGTTGTGAGCTTCAGTACATCTTTTTCATAATTCTCAAGAGTATTTGGGGCAATAACCTGAACATTATCAAAACCTGAACCGTCATTTATGGCCAGAAATGAAAATCCGGCTTTGGAGTCACGACGGGTGCGGATCCATCCTGCCAGGGTTACCTTGCTTCCAACTGCAATTTTTCCAGACAGTATTTCTTTGGTGCTAGAAAGACTCATTATTATTAGTTCCTGTTTAGTGATTTTTTAACTGGTTTTCAAATTCCGCTGTCAGATGACCTGCTCTTGTTTTTACAAGAAACTGTCCCTTTGGACGGCGGGTGTTTTTGTTTACAAGTAGTGCAGGAAGTGCTTTGACCTTGTTCTCTGTCATAAGACGCTGTAATTCATGACCTACACTTTCACCTGCAAAACGGCTTTCAATTGGCAGAGTGGTTCCGTCTTTAAGATCCATCTGTCCCTCAATAATGGTAATGCCGTGAGTCGGGGTGATTTTATCAACTGTTGCGGTTGTATACACACCTGTGTTCTGTGCAATTCTTGTAGATGCAAATATATAGAATGATTTTGCAGCAAGGATACCAAAGAGCACAACAAAGAAGTACTGTAACCATGGCTGCTGACCGCTTGCCTCTAAGACCTTGAATGCTAAAATTACGCCCATGCCTGTGACAAAAGCGTAAATAATGCCGAATACAAGCTGTACGATGGCGATGCGAGGTTCAAATGAATTTTTGCGATAATCTTTATTTGTTAGCTGAGGCATGTATTACTCCTTCATAAGAGGCACTTTTGTTGAAGAGTGAATCTGAATCTTCAATGTCCTCTTCTACTATAAGATTTACTTCTGCTCTGGCCTGTACCTGAAGCATAGGTGTTTGTTTTAAACTTTTTCTTGCTACCTTGTTGGTGCAGTTTGCAGGGACAAACACGCTGTAGTGATTGTCTAGTCTTGCTGCAATAAGAGAATCCTCTTCCTGCTCATAATGAGCTGCCTTTTT
Organism: Succinivibrio sp.; assembly: GCA_051885305.1. Taxonomy (GTDB): domain Bacteria; phylum Pseudomonadota; class Gammaproteobacteria; order Enterobacterales; family Succinivibrionaceae; genus Succinivibrio. The sequence continues at coordinate 13,063 of JBJEWY010000004.1, forward strand.
ACCGTTTACATATACATCAATTGTGATCTTATCAATAGGCATTGGATTTAGAGAATTGTGTCTTACACTGTAGTCAACCTTAAACCCCTCAACGCCGTTTTCATTGGTAAAACTCAAAGAATCAACATTCAAGATGAGTTTTGAGGCGCCTGCAAGAGAAGAAGAGCAGGCTGCTAAAAAAAAGGCACTGCTCAATAAAAGGGTTTTAATTAAAATATTCTTCATTTCTAGTATATCTGACTGATTACAATGACTTTGCATTATACCGCCTTAAAAAAGGCTGATCAAACCAAATTGAATGTGAGAAATATTAAGACTTACAGCTTTTTAGGATTGGTGTTAATGAGGAAGCAAAAAAAATGCTTCGCATTGTCTTACTGCGAAGCATAACCTAGGAAAAAATCATTACGAATTAAGCTTTAGCTCGAATTCGGTGTCCATGTTACCGAAAAAATAAATTAAAAAAAGTGCTATTTATCTCATTTTGAAAGCCTTTATTTAATATTGTGTATTTTTTTGTGATTCAGCCATAAAGAACTGACTGTAATAAGCTCATTTATAGCTTTTGGTTTTTCAAATTCCTATATTTTATAAAGGTTTTCAAAACTTGTCCGTTAAGTAAATATACAACTACTATCTTATTTAAATATAACAACGAATTACCTGGTTTAAAGAGAGAAATTATGGCACTGTACCTGACCAATATTACAGGGATGCATTGCACGAGGACACTGTCAAATGTAACCTCGCAGTTGGATACAGTCTATAAAAGACTCTCGCCTGGATTTAGAATCAATTCCGCAAAGGATGATCCTGCTGGTCTTCAGATCTCAAATCGTCTGACTTCTCAAATCAATGGTTATAAACAGGCTAACAGAAATTTAAATGATGGTCTGTCAATTGCTCAGACCATGGAAGGGGCTTTAGATGAAACCGTTAATATGCTGCAGCGTATAAGAGTTCTTGCTGTACAGGCTGCAAATGGAACTTATGATGATATTTCAAGAGCAACGATCACAGGTGAGGTCGAGCAACTCTGTCAGGAAATTACCCGTATTGCAAAGCATACTAATTTTGGTGGACAGACACTTCTAAATGGTAAGGAAGGTTTCTTCCTTACTGGCGGTATCAAGATCCAGGCATCAGGCAACGCAGGTGATTACATTACAATTCCTGGCTTTGAAGATGGTTTTTCATTGTCAGGTCTTTCTTCATATCTTGGACTGTCATCATCAAACTTTATAACCATGGGCTCAGAGGGCTTGAGATTTTCTTTGTCAACAGCCGATAACGCTCAGGGTGTTTTAGGTAATATTGATAAATACATAAGTGCCGTATCAGCCTATCAGGGAACCTTAGGCGGTGTTCAGAACAGATTTGAGTCAGCAATAAGATTAAATGACATCATGGGGGAGAATCTCTCAGATGCGCGTTCAAGAATTCGAGATACTGATTATGCTGAGGAAGCAGCCAATCTTGCAAAACTTTCAATTCAGCAGCAGATCTGCGCAAATCTTCTGCCTCAGATCATGCAGAACAAGAATATTATCCTTTCATTACTGTCGAACTAGAAATAATTCATCATCAATTTCAAAGTGCTAAAATGTTCTTCTAAGATTTCAAGGAACATTTTTAACATGCGCGGATTATTCGTTACAGGTACCGGTACTGATATCGGTAAAACCTATGTAAGCGCAGCTATTGCACGAGAGCTTACATCAAAGAATTTAAAACTTGCCTATTACAAAGCTGCTGTCAGCGGTTCTGACTGTATAGAAAACTCTGATGCGGGTTTTGTAAGAGACAGTGGCAATATCAAACAGTCTACAAAGTCTTTATTGTCCTATCTTTACAGGGAACCTTTATCCCCGCATCTTGCTGCTCGCGGTGAGAGCCGTTTTGCATCACTTGATGTGATAAAAAAGGCATTTGACGATTTAAAAAGCAGTTATGACTACGTGTTAAGTGAGGGCGCTGGCGGTATTATCTGTCCTGTGGTCTGGGAAAAAGACTGTCACATCCTTTATGAGGATATATTGAAACTCCTGAATTTATCTACAGTAGTTGTAGCTGATGCAGGTCTTGGGACCATAAATCATACTGTTTTAACCTTAAACTACCTTAAAAAGCTGAATGTTAAGTGCCATGGCGTCATCCTTAACAATTTTAAAGAGGAGTCCCTGATGCATAAAGACAACCTTGAAATGGTTGAAATGATAGGGGATACCAAGGTAATAGCTACCTTGGCTCCAAAGGCTTCAAAGCTTAATATGCGTTACAAGAATATGGAGGATTACTTTGATGAATGCTGATGAACTTGCAAAAATTGATAGAATGCACATCTGGCATCCTGCAGCTCAGATGCAGGATTATGAATCCTTTCCGGCGATCCCTGTAGTAAAAGGCAAGGGAAGTTATCTTTATACTGCTGACGGTAAAGAGATCTTAGATATCATTTCATCTTGGTGGTGTAACCTTTTAGGTCACTGCAATGAGGAAATATCTGATGCTATTGCAACTCAGGCCCACACTCTAGAGCATGTCATATTTGCAAATTTCACCCATCCAAAAGCAGTTGAACTCACAGAAAAACTTTTAGAGATAGTTCCAAAGGGACTTACTCACTTCAATTATGCTGATAACGGATCATCATCTGTTGAAATGGCTTTGAAGATTGCTTTTCAGTATCAGGCTCAGACAGGCCACAATAAAAGAACCAGATTTGCCTGTTTAAGTGAAGGTTATCATGGCGAGACTATTGGTGCACTGTCTGTTGGTTCAATGGACTTGTATTCTCTTAAATACAAGCCGATGATGATGGAGAATATCCATATTGAAGCTCCGGACATGGTCTTTGCACAAGATGATTATCCAGATCGTTGCATTCAAAGAGCAAAAGAGGTGTTCAACAAGTACGGAGATGAACTGGCTGCCCTGATTGTGGAGCCTCTTTTACAGGGCGCAGCCGGTATGCGTATCTATCCAAAAGAGTACCTTAAAGCCCTGTATGACCTTTGCAAGGAACATGGTGTGCTTTTTATTGCTGATGAAATTGCTACAGGTTTTGGTCGCACCGGAAAATATTTTGCTTGCGACCACGCTGATATTACTCCTGACATAATGTGTCTTTCAAAGGCGATTACCGGTGGATATATGCCAATGTCTGTAGTCTGCGTGACAGATGAGATCTACAACGCCTTCTATGGAGACTATTTTTCCAATGTTGCCTTTATGCACTCTCATACCTATGCAGGAAATCCTATGGCCTGCGCAGCCGCTCTGAGTGTTCTTAACATTCTTGAGCGCGATAATATTCTTTCTAAAGCAAATGAAACAGCTTTATGGTTAAAAGGGCAGTTTGATAAACGTTTTGGTGACAATGAGCATATAGCAGGTTTGCGTCAGATTGGTCTTATCAATGCCTTTAATCTTGTGAAGGATAAAAAGACCTTAACTTCTTTTGACTCAAAGCTGAGATTAGGCTACAGAATATACCAGAAGGCACTAGATGAAGGGCTGCTTTTAAGACCTATTGGAGATGTTTTATATTTTAATCCACCTCTCAATATCTCCAAAGACGATCTTGCAAAAGCACTTGATATTGCCCAGAAAGTGATAACTAATGAGCTAAGTGCTGTTTTAGAGTAGATCACCAATAGGACAGGTGCGCTTTTCAATATGACGCTACTGTCCTTAAACTTGATATAAAAGCCAAATAAAGGGACTGGACAGTATTTCGTAATAAAAAAATATCGCATTAGTTAAATTTTTCCTTGCAAGAGGAATTATCTTCATATAAAATGCTTCTCGCTTTCAACGGATGCTTAGCTCAGTTTGGTTAGAGCATCTGCCTTACAAGCAGAGGGTCATAGGTTCGAGTCCTATAGCATCCACCATAGAAAGCGAAAATCCAGAATTTGGATGCTTAGCTCAGTTTGGTTAGAGCATCTGCCTTACAAGCAGAGGGTCATAGGTTCGAGTCCTATAGCATCCACCACGGCAACCTTAACGGTTGCTTATTTTTTCTCTATTCTTTTCAAATCACCGACAACAAAATTACAAATAACCCAAGTTTTGCAACAATTGTCTACTAGCTCAAGTCTGTTTGAACTTTTTTTC
>JBJEWY010000005.1:0-4505 GCA_051885305.1 Succinivibrio sp.
ACAGAGAAATCAGAAAATGCTTTGAAAAAAACATTCTTGAGCATTTCAAAGAAAAGGCAACCTTAGGAGAGAACAAGGCCATGCTTATAGCAAAAGCTTTGTTTGAAGGTGATTGTGATACAGCATCAGATAATATCTATGACTTACTGCAGGGTTATGTATCAGTAAGAGACTTTGCAACCAAGGCAAAACCAGAGAACTTCTACCACGGATTCTTATCTGGAGTATTCACAAACTGCTCTGATTATATAAGTGATTATCACTCAAACAGTGAATCAGGTGATGGCTATACTGATATAACCTTCATGGATGCAAGAAAAAAGAAAGCCGTCATTCTTGAACTTAAAATAGCACCAAGCACTAAGCATATGAAAGAAACAGCTCTGCAGGCTATAAAGCAGGTTGAAGATAAGAGATATGCTGAAAAATTCATGGATGATGTTGTAACTGATGTCTATTGCTATGGCATCAGCTTCTATCAGAAAGTCTGCTATATTGAAGTGAAAAAGGTTAAATAACTCAATTTATGCTTTTCAAATTTTAAAGCAAATGCTGAAAAAAAATAACCGCAATTCCTTTATCTTGTTGTCTTTAATATCTTTTTTCAAAAGTAAGAGGTCCCTTGATTTATCTGTTGGGAGCAGGTGATGCTTAGAAGAGCCTTATGATCTTGTAGTATCATGTTCCGTGTATTGCGTACTACAAGATCAAAATGCAAAAGAGACCTTTGTAATAGAGGTCCCTTTTGTTCATTTTGTTCGGTCTTCTTTGACAAAATCAAAGCAAGATAATAGATTAGATACCTACTATAAAGCAGCTGATGCTTTGAATAGTACAACCTTACTTACAGCCTCAAGAGAATCAGTTTCCCCTGCCTGCTGCAGTAATGCTTCTCCTTTTCCTACAAAGCGATCGCCAAGCTTGAATTCACCACTTAAAACCAAGTATATGCTTGCCCCATCATCTTTTGGAGTTACAAACTTCTGACCTGGTTCTAATTCAAAACGAGTAAGCTTGAAATCCTTTACAGGAACATTGTATTCAAGACCACAATCTACTTTTTTTGGCTCTACTGTCTTTGGTGTGATACGCTCAAATTTAACAATCTTTAATAACTCCTGAACATCAACAAGCTTTGGAGTTAAACCACCGCGAATAACATTGTCAGAGTTAGCCATAAGCTCAATATTCTGCCCCTCAAGGTAGGCATGAGGAATACCGGCGCCCTGGAACACTACATCCCCTTCTTTAACATACATGAGGTTCATGATTAAGATCATGATAAGACCTGCATCTAATGCCTGTGAGCATTCGCGTGCACGGATACCTGCGCGTACAAGCCAGAACAGAGGATCACGACGAGAAATCAAATTAGCCTGATAAGCATTGGTATTAGCATCAACGATAGGAGCCAAAATTGCATCTAAGGCTTCTTTTGGCAGACCAAAGATATGATCTACAAAAGCTGAGAGATCCAACTTCTGATATAAATCGTGAAGTTCTTTAGTAGTATCAAAGCGAGAGAGATTGTTTAATGCTGTTTCACTAGATGCAAAACCATGAAGCAGATAGAAATCAGATAAAGCAAGCATAAGCTCTGGCTTATGATTGTTATCCTTGTAATTTCTAAGGTTTGCAGGACGGTTTTCTTTCTCCTCACGGTCATATCCAGCTCTTGCCTGTTCTAAAGTTGGATGAACCTGAATAGAAAGAGGCTCACGAACATCTAAAACTTTCAGAAGATAAGGAAGTCTGTTCTGATACTCAGCACATACTTTTTCACCTAAACGATTCTTTGGATCAGCATCAAACCATTTTGAAAGCAAAGTTCCATCTGATAAAGTAGCAGTACCTGCTGGATGCTCACCTAACCAGTACTCAGCACCAGGTTTTCCCTCTGGAACTTTATCAAGAAGCATTGGAATATAGCAATAACCACCCCAGGCATAATCCTTCACTACGCCATTTAATTCAAGCATTGTAACCTCTATTGTTTTGTTTACGTTTTAGTCAGCATTGACTTCTTTAGTCTTAAATACACTTAGTGCTTCCTGCTGTGCTGCAGTCAAGTTTTCAATATGATTTGAACTCTCACGCACCTGTTCAATTGACTCAATACTTCTATCAAGATCTGAAGTTACTGAATTTACGTTGCCAGAGATACTGTCAAAAGACGCACTCTGCTCATTAACCATGTTATTAACATGATCTGATTCAGTAGCTAAAGAAGAGATCTCCTCATTTACCTTCATCATAGATGAACGGGTAAAATCAAGATTCTGGGTATTGTTCTTCATCTGAAGCGTACACTGCTTCATACAAGAAACAGCTTCATCAGAGGCCTCATTAAGGCTGTCAATTAACTCCTTGATCTTAGAAGTAGACTTTGCAGTCTTTAACGCAAGATCTCTAACCTCATCAGATACCACAGCAAAGCCTTTACCAGCTTCACCAGCACGAGCAGCTTCAATGGCAGCATTCAAGGCTAAAAGATTGGTCTGTCCTGCAATATCACCAATAACTTCTAAGATTTGTCTGATATTATTTGTTCTGTCCTCTACCTTTTTAATAGTTCCAGAGGCCATTTCCAAATTCTTGTTTAACAACTCATTACCATTGACGTTCTCATTGATCGCATTGATTGAATCAGCAACTTCAGTCTGAATAGACTGAGTATGATTTCTTGTATTATCAATAGCCTGTGTTGTATTTCGATTTATTTCTCCTAACTGAGTAAGAGAATCCTGAATACTGTGCATTGACTGATGCTGACGATTAGAAAAATCAACAACAGCATCAACAGCATTCTGATTGCGGCTAGCTTCATCTCTTATGTTGATATTATTATCCTGAACCTTTGAAATGAGGCCAGAGTTAGCTTCAATAACCAGATTGAGTTTTTGAGCTAATACCTTAAATTCATATCCCCACTTTCTCGGATGAGCATGATGGGAGTAATCACCTTTTGCAAGATTTGACATAACGTCAACTAAGGCTCTGATTGGTTTACTGATCTTTCTTGTAAGAATGCCTGCAACAGAAAAAACCATACACAATGAAAGCAGCATCGATACAAGAAGTACAATAATGATGGTGTTTAAAATACTGTGTACGCCCTCAGCTACTTTCTCATTGTTCTCTGCAGCAACCTGAGTTACGTGGGCAATCTCAGCATCAAGCTGTGACTGGAATTTTCTAAGCTCTGCCATTGAAGATAATAAGTTTTTCTCTTTTGTAAGATATGAAACTTTTAATGCCGGTATAGAACTGTCTGATAACATCAAATTTTTTAAAGTTTCATTTGTAGAAATAAAATCTTTTTCTGCTCCTAAAGCAGGGATATCCTGAATTAAGTATGATTCATCATTTACAACTTCAGAATAAAGAGAATCAATCTTGTGCTTAAACTCTGTTGCACTCTCAAGATCTTTTGTAAAAACAGCCTTACCAGCAATAGAAATACCAGCATTTCTCTTTTCCTGATATTCGTCAACACTGTCTCTTAAATACTCATCATCATTATTTGACATCACCCTTTTTATAACAATGTCAACAGAGGTCTGACTTACACCTAATTCCTGGTATTTCTGCATGATCTCAATATCCATTCTCAGAAGATCACGCTTAATCTGAATTGCTTTTTGAACAGTAGTCTGAATGGATGTCAGAATTGAATCTGTTACGGATTTATTGATTACACCGCTTTCATTGGCATTTCTGATATCTTCAGATAAAGCTTTATATTCTTTTTCAATGGTAGGTACAGCCTGACTGAATTTTTCCTCATTTTCACTGGACAGTGATGCATATACAGCATTATTGTATGATTGCATAGAAATCTTTAATGAATTAGCAACATCATTCAGACTCTGGGATTTATGTATTAAGGAAGTAAGAGTGTACTTTGCTTCTGTAGACTGATAAATAGAAACAACATTTGTGGTTGCAAAGATAATTAGAACCACAGCAAAAGCAATCAGAATTTGTACTACTACTTTCATACCAAAATCCACCTAAAAGATAAGGTTTTAAACCCTAAACATACCATCGATAATGTGAATACAATTCACTTATAGTTGTAGTTATATTTTGATTATTTTACCAAACTTAATCAAAACGTTGCGATATTTTCAATAAGCTTACTATTAAAAAAATTATTATGACCTATCTATAGTTATCTAAAGTAATTATCGGATAAAAATAAAAAAAATCCACATTCAAAAACAAGATAGTTATTATCGATTCGGTCTAATTTACTAGAACTGTGAATCAAGTAAAATATTCAAACTGCTTGTCTAATATATTTTAGGCAATTAATAATCCCATTCCTCCCTATTAGAATTTTCATTATTAACAATTGCAATATATTCACACTTTATAGTTACTTCCTAATTTTATTAAGAATATTCATTTCAATAAATACAGAACAATATTATCTTTAGTAGTTACTCATCAAATCCACCACATTTAGACTGATCCTAAAACAACCACTTTCAGATTGTATT
>JBJEWY010000006.1:0-16922 GCA_051885305.1 Succinivibrio sp.
AAACCAGTCAACATGATCGCCACTTGTTGAGAATCTTGGCACAGCCAGGAAATCTGCATACTTGCTGCCTAAAGTTGGAGCTGTTTCAATTGAAGTTCTAAAAGCATCTGCTCTCTGATAGACCAGTACTCCATCCTCACCTATTGCCTGATAATCACTCAGTTTTCCGCTGTTTAATAATCTGCTTGTCATAATAATTCCTTATAATCACATAACTAGTGATTACTCCTCACAAACTTTTTTAACTGTAGCGCCAACCTTTTCAATATCCTCAATTATCTGACTGGCATCGCGTGGTTTGAAGACCTTTCCGCCTGTAATTGTGGCGACACAACGGGCTGAATCAATATCATCACCAATCAGAATGGTATGTATCTTAAGTTTTGGTTTACGTTTATGAATAGACATGGCAACCTGACAGATATCAGGTCTTGTATTGAAAAATCCGTTTCTGCCATAGCAGGTATCTTCACCATCAGAAATTAAGATACCGATATCCTCTGAATTTACTCCATCAAGCATATTTGCAAGCTTGTATAACCCGTCATACAAAGGAGTCTTACCGTCATAGCGGTATGGATTGATGCGGTATATAGTTGAAATTAAAGCCTGCCTCTGGGTGCCTGAAAAGAAGCCGTATGGTTTTGAAACATCACAGCCGTTGATTTCAACAAGTCCTATGGAAACATTCTTATCAACAGAATTCACAAACTGTTTTGCTGCCTCCTGAGCTGCTTTAAGTCTGCTCTCCCTGCCATAATTCAGTGTCATTGACTCTGAGCCGTCAAATGCAATTGCAATTTTTGGCATTTTTCCCTGCTCTTTAAGTTCACGACACTTTGGGATCTTCTGTTTTTGCTGCTCTTTGGCTAAAGCTTCCTTCTTAGCCTTCTCTTTTGCCTCTTTTAGTGCTTTCTCTTTTGCAAGACGTTCAGCCTCAGCTTTCTTTTTAGCCTCAAGTTCAGCCTTCTCTTTTGCAATCCTCTCTGCCTCTTCTTTTTCAAGTCGCTCTCGTTCAGCTCTTGATTGGTCTTCATCTTCTGCAGAAGGTTCTTGTATAACTGCGTCTGAAGGCTCTTGAACTGCTATCTCTTGAACTTCTTCTTTTGGTTCTTTATCAGTTAATTCTTTTCCCTCTTGTGCTACAAGATCAGGAGTATTTCTGTTTAAAAGCTCATTTATTCTGTCATAAAAACCACCTTCAAAAGGCCATGGTTTTATTAAAAACCACCATAAAAGACCTAAAAGAAGGAGTAAAAGCAGTAACAGAAGAATAAATGGTAAAAGACAACCTGATTTTTTTGAAACTAAAACAGCTTCTTTATTCGTAAGTAAAAACTCTGGCTTATAGTCAAGCTTCAATGGCACAAGAACAGGCACATTCTTTTGAAGCAAAAATACTTTTTCAGCACCTGATACAACCTTCTTCAGAGTGTCCCTGTGAGGCTCAAGTTCAGGATAAATAAATGGTCTTGTGTTTTTTACATAATCATAAAGTCTTTTGCGCTGTTCATCTAAGGTCTTGAGCTTTGATGAATAAATTGATTCTGTATCCTTTGTAACTTCTGTAATTTCACCCTTTCTTTGGGTATAGAAGTTTATATACTCCCCATCTCTTTGAGGGCTTGCGATAAGAACTGACAGGTCAAAGCCTAACGACTGCTCAATTTCCTTTTCAAATACAGAGGCAATACTGATGTAATCATTTACAGTAGGACAAACCTCATTAGCATGACAGCGAAAAAGTCTTAACATTATTTGTGCACCTTATTGCAGTCATCAATCCAGTGACTGAAGTTTTTAACCTTGTTTTTGGACAGTTTTCTGTACTCTTTTATATGTCTGAAATATACATCAAAATATGAGGATAGAGACGTTGCATCAAGACCGAAAGACTGACGAGCTGACTCTAAAAGATTAGAGAATTCATCAGTTGTGTAATTTGAGCTGGCCTCTGCTATGGTATCAGCATAGTATTTGGTGTTGAATTCAAGATTATCCTGTCTTGTTTTAACATTCTCTTTAGCTTTCTCTAAAGAATTGCAGGCCTCTTTTACAAGTTTGCAGTTCTTCTCATTGATAGCTGCTATTTTTTCATAATGATCAAGAGCTTTTTTCTCTGCTGAAATCGTTCTGCAAAGCTGAGCACCTAATCTTAAGTTTGCAACGACTGCGACATTGCGCATATCCTGTCTTTGAGTATTGGCCTTTTCAATTTCGCTTTTAAGTTCTGACATCTGACGTAAAAGTTCTTTGTTTGCAGAAGTTAAACTGTCATTGAAGGATACAAGCTCCTGATTTAAACTCTCAAGCTTTCTGTTCTGTCCTTGAAGATCAGTTTTTTCAGCTAATAGCTCTTTGTTTTTTGAATTAAGCTCATCTTTTACTTTTTCAAGCTTCTCTAAATTCTTTTTATTCTCCAAAGAGGTTTTCTTAAGTCTTTCTCCAGCATTTTTTAAAGCATCATCACCTGTTTCATCGTCATCACCAAAAGATGCAACCTCATCATTTAACGCTTTTACCTCTGCTGTTGTGGAGGCTACTAAAAGAGAGAGAACAAAACGTGTTGAGGTATCATCAGCTGACAGCTCCTTCTGCTTTGAATAAAAAGGTTTTTCAATTCTACTTGCATTTGAAATACTGTCCTTTGGCATTCTGTAACTGCCACCTCTGACGCAGATACCACCGCTTAACCCTAAAAATCTTCCAGATCGCACAGCCTTGAAAGGTTCTAATACCATCTCCTGAGCGTTACCTAAAAGATCATATATTCCAAGGGAGTTAGGATCTTTTAATCCAGCAAGCTGCAGTTTGCCGTTTGAACTCTCGGCCCCCTGATACCAGGCATAATTTACAAGATCATTATCTTTAATCTTTGGCAGATCAGATTCAAACTCACTTTGGCTTACACTTACACCGCCACGAGAGGCAAACTCCCATTCTTCATCAGTTGGAAGTCTTGCATAGGCTACCTGATCCTGCATCATCACAGGATTTTTGATAGATGACAGATAAATAGAGTAAAGCCTTGCTGCATTTAGAGCATCAAAGTAGGAAATTCTGACAGCAGGCAATCTTGATTTCTTATTAAAGACAGGGCACTTATCCTGATTTAAAAGAGCTTCATACTGTCCCTGCATCAACTCGTACTTGGCAATAAGATAGTAATATCCGTTTTTATCCTTGAAACCGCCCTGAATAAAACTCTGTCGCTGATTCTGAGCCATAGGAGATGATGAGACAGCAGTACCTGCTACAAAGCGTCTGTCATTGGTTTTCTTTTTTTCAGCTGATGTATAAACCTTTCTGAATACCATAACAGCATTACAAGGCATGCTGACAGTCACATCATCTTTTTCTGGTTTGGGATTAAATATCTTCTCTGCGTCATCTGAAGCAAAGCTGACAAGAGAAAAACTAAGCAATAAAAAAGCAGATAATTTTTTTAAGATCATAATGACTGCCTTAAACAAGCTGCAATACTCAGATTTTTAAGTCTTACATATGAAAGCGCAAGACTTATGAAGGTTATTACCAGTAAAGTTAAAGCAAATCCTGTCATGATATGAATCAAAGATAAATGAATAACCACAACAGAGCTTTCAAAAAGGCCATCAAGACCGAAGGTAAAAACACCATAACCTGCTGCAAAAAGTAAAAGAGACAAAAGATAGGCAAGTGATGCTGTCAGAGTGTTCTGTAGCAGAAACATAGCTTCAAGTTCAAAACGTGAAAGACCTGTAAGAAGCAGCATGGCAAAGCTCTTTTCAAGTCTTTTCAAGTTATTGAAGATAAGACCAGAGGCTGCTACAGCACCTCCTGCCACAGATACAAAAGCTACAGCATAGAACACAAAGTTTAGTACTCTGCGAATTGAATTTATCTCCTCAATCTTATCAAGCTTGTCTGAAATCATGTAATTTGCACGAAGCATTTTGGATACAGGAGGAAGATCTTCTAAAGATTTTACGTAAAGCCTTGCTTTTGCAAATGTCGTACGCTTTGAATTCAGATTAGTTCCGTCAGAAAATAATGGAGGGTCAAATCCATCTTTATAATCCTCCATATAAATTAAAGTATCAGTATTGACCATGACAGTCTTTAAAGACTGATACTCTTTTTTAATGATCCCCTTAAGGGTCATTTCTATAACTGCGTTTTGCGTAGCGCCATCTCTTATTCTTGAAACTACAAGCTTGAATTTATCACCTGTCTTTATATTTAAATCATCTGCTAGAGTCTCATTTAAATATGCCTCTTGCATTTCAAGTTCCCCAGTGAGGCCACTATGAACAGCTACAGGATCACCTGCTGCTGTTGGCAGAGTATCTACAGATAAAACCATTTTCCCTTTGTAGTTTAGTGAAGATGTAGCAGAAAGAGAGCGGGTAAGCGGCAGTACAAAAGCCACATGAGGATTGCTTTTTAGATCATCAAAAAATGAAAGAGGCAGTCTATAGCCTGACATCATCTTGATCTCAAGATTTACAGGATTAGATTTTAAGGAGTTTTCAAGACTTGTAAGAATACCGTAGCGCAGAGAAAACAGTAAAAGCAGAGGGGCAACAACTGCGCATAAGGCAGCTGTAAGTGACAGGGTCACAAGCTTTTCTGATAAAAGAGAGCGGATTGCAAGCTTAAATATCAAAATCGCCCCCTTTTTGAGTAAAGAGCCCAGAACTTTCTGATGTACTTTTAAAAACGTATTCTTTGAGGTTATTTTCTTTAACAAGCCCTAAATCATGAGTAACAATTAAAGCTGCAATTCTCTCATCTGTGCACAATCTTGTGATATCGGAAAATAACTTTTTTCCATGTTCAGGATCTAAGGCTGATGTTGGCTCATCAATTAAAAGAAGTTCAGGACAGTGGGCAATTGACTTTACAAATACGGCTCGCTGTTTCTGTCCGTTTGACAGGGTATCCGGCATTTTTTTTAAAAAGCCGTCAAGTGACAGATTCTTAAGAAACTGAAGGGCTTTTGAAAAGAGTGTTTTCTCATCCAGCGCTTTAAGTGACAGTCTTTTTCTTGCCCTGTTTGAAACTTCTATCTGAAGCTTTATGTTCTGTTCGATATTAAGATATGAAATAAGTCCATAAGACTGTGGCATATAGCCAATAAGAGCCGATCTTATGTTGCTGTTTAATTCATCCTTGTTACATCCTAAATCATAGGATCCTAGATGAAACAGTTCACAGCTGTATCTGTTACGAAGACCACCAAGACATTCTAAAACAGTTGATTTGCCACAGCCAGATGCTCCAGTGAGAGCAGCTACCTGCCCTCTTTCAAGCACAAGCTCAGGAAGCCCTACAGTATACCCTTCACTTTTTCTGCTGTCAGTGTAGGTATAGCTTAAAGCTTTAACCTCAAGCACTTTCTCAATCAAGGCAGGATCTCCAGAGGAACAGGATATACCGCCTCACCGCTGTCGCCATCCTTATTGAGTTTTATCCATCTTGAGGCATCGTCATTACACTGCTGATAGTAATTGAGTTTATTCTCTAAATCTTCAATAGTACGGTTCTGCTCATCAGGGCCCATGCTGTTCCATGACTCCTCATCAAGCTCCTGAATTCTGCTCTTGTAAGGAAGCCCATCAAGATACTCGCCAAGCAGCCCTAGCTCTCCAAGTTTTAATGTCTTGTCTGATGCAACAGATGATGGATCACGACCTAAACTTACAGCAACAGAGCGCAGCTGACTGAACATATCATCACTCTGTAAAAGTCCAGCGTTTGCTGAATCTAAGATCTTTTTTGTAACATCTCTTAGAGCTGAGAGTTCATCTTTTGTCAGAAGCACCACAGGGGTGCTTGTTGCAAGGTTATGATTTACAAGATCTCTATCTGCTATCCAGCCAGTTAAGAAATCTGGAGATGTGGTACCAAGTTTAGAACCAAGATAGGCAAGTTGCATGGCATAACCAATCTTTATTGTGTCAGCCTTCATAGCAGCATTTTCTGAGTTATCCAAACTGTCAGCAGATACACCTAATGCGTCCTTGCCAAGGGATGCAAGTTTTACCTGATTTGTAATACTCTCTGAAAGTTCATCAATCTTGCGACCAAAATTATCAACATCACCTGCGTTTACAGGATAATATAAGGATTTGCTGATAGTACTGTTATAGGTTAAATCCTGATACTGGGACCTTGCATGATCCTTGTTTTTTGAAGCAGCAGGAGTTAGAAGATGAAGAGCATATATAGCTACACCTTTGTGGCTTGCCTCAAGTCTTAATTCCTTTGAATCAAGACCTGTTGATGAAAGTTTATCCTTGCCTTTTATAGCTCCTGCATCAGTTACAAGCACAATATAGCGTCCGCCGTACTCGCTCCAGTCTGTTTCTTCTAGAGCGGTGTTGATACCGGCATAGGCATCCTCATCAAAGTAGGTGGATGAAACCTTGGCCTGAGATAACGTTGCTAGCTTTTTAGAAAAATCATCAGATGTTATAGCCTCACCTGGCTTTACATACATCTTTGAGGTGTACTCAAGTTTTGGTACAGCCTTAGTATTTGAGCGGAATGATACCAGACCGAAATGAACTGATGATTCAAGCTTTTCTTTTTTAATTTTTTCAACAATGGTATTTATAGCCTTTTTGGTTCTGTCGATATAAGGCTGCATTGAAATACTTGAATCAATTACAAAGACAACAGCTGCCTTGAAGGTTTTGATGGCATTGGTATCTGTTACGCTCTTTTTTGAATTATCTGAAGTTACTGAGGCAATTTTAAGCTCACGCACATAATTGCCATCATCAAACATGGTTTCTTCAAAATCAAGGATAGGTAGCAGATAAAAATTCTTTTTGTAATCAACGTAATGCTCAGGTTCAACCGAAATTAACCCATAGTCAGCCTGACCATTTACAGCAGCTTTTATGACAGCCTCCGCATCTTTTTTGATATCTGTGCTATCGACTATTTTCTGCAGATTATCCTTGCTCTTAAAGATAGGTGCGCGATTGCGGTTTGCTGGATTTGTAAACATCAAAGATGTCTGCATCTTCCATTCAACAGTACAGTCTTTTGGAAGAACACCTGAAATCCTGCCTGTAGTATCAGGACCTACAGTAAGATAATTACCTTCGTTTTTATAAACATAAAAACGGGAAAAGGCATCTACCCTCTCTCCATCCTTATCAGATGCACTCTTTTTTAAAACACATGATGGAGTTGTAAGCACTCTCTGATATAAACTGCTCTTTCCGTCCTGTAAAAGTGGAGCTGATGCACTGGCAGCATTTACAAAAGCAAAGGATAAGGCGCTAACTAAAAGCGTATTTTTAAATACTCGTCTTGTCATCTGTTATTCTCCAAGCTTCTTTAGGGCATCAGAAGCCTCACTGCTGCCAAAATCTCTGGCTTTTTTATACCAGTAGACAGCATCCTTTGAATTTTTCTGAAGACATGATGTGGAAACATCCATGTTCTCATCATAGTATCTGGCAAGAGTTAAAGCAGACTTTGCAGTGCGTCTGCCATAACTTGACAAGATCCTCTTGCCCAGATCGCATCTGTCTTTTTCAAAAGCCTCAAGACCTAAGGCAATTACAGCATCCTCATCTGGCTTTGTTTCAAGACATTCAGCAATAATCTTTCTGTCATCTTCATTTGATACTCTGCAGACAGCAGAAGTAGATGCAGAACTGTTTGTCAGATCAGATACATTCTCATCACCTGTAGAAGTATCATCTGTAGTAACCTGCTCTTTTGATTTATCTTTTGCATCTAAGTTATTATCATCATCTACGATCTGCTCTTGAGCAGTAGCACTCTTCAAGTCATCAGCATTCTCTTTTGAACCTAATACTCCAAGATAGAAAAGAAGTGCAAGTAAAAGCAAAAGAAGGAGCACAATAAAACCTATTACTGCAGCAAGTAGAGGGAAGCTACTTTTTGATGCAGTCTGAAGGTCTCTCTTTGCTGTCTCTGTATTATGAGCATCAGCTACTGGAGCTGGAGCCACTGCAGCAGGAGATGCCATGGCTGGTGCTTGATTTTCTATTGCTACAGACACAAGTCTGCCATCTACAGCCACATCGAATTCAAAAGATTTTTCTTCACCATCTTCTTTAACTTCAATTACAAAGGTATTGTTATATCTGCTGCATTCAACAGCAATTGTGTTGTTAAGCTCAGCAGGAAGTCTTACGCTGTAACCTTTGATTGATGGATCATAACTTATATCAGAACCAGACTTTATGTATACAGTCTCCCCTACGATGGTGTGATTACTGTCAGATCCCATACATCTTAAGGTAAGACCGTGATATGAACCTAAATCGTCAGTAAAACAGGAGCCACAGTTTGTAAGATACAGAGTTGATCCTGTGTGATCACCTGTGATCCTGCCTTCAAATTTACTCATTTACTTTTCCTTGAGTAGTCTCTTCAATCTGCTTTAGCAGTTCACCAAGCCGCATTCCCTGCTGCATGCTTATGTTGAACTCAGAGTCTGCTGACTGATTCTTTACAGTTATTACATCAATCAGTACGCTGAAATAGTCGTTGTAGTAATGCTTTTCAAATTCTGATGCAAAATCATTACCCAAAGCAGGGATCAGCATGAAACCATCTTCTGGTTTAATATTTTCCTTATAAAGGCAGCGCTTTTCTGTTTCTATTTCATATCTCTCAATAGAATCATCTTTGAGTCTTCCGACATACAGAAGAGTATTGAAATCTGAGATAAGCTTCAACGCTCTGCCGCACTGAAGTTCTGCGCTGCGATCCTTAGTTGTCAGAACCTTCTCGCCTTCTTTTAGTATCTCTATGAGAGCATCTTCAACTTTTAAGGACTTATAGGCCTTTTTAAGCTCTGTTACATATTTCTCAAGAAGATCATAAAGCTTTGCTCTAAGCTTAGAGTCTGCAGTTACAATCTCACCTGTGTCATCGAGAAAGAAAGAACGCTCTTTTAGTTTTTTCTCCTCGTCGTACTTTCTTACATTTTCCTGCTCTTTTTCATTCCAGCAACGTTTGAGATTTGCAAAAAGCTCGTTGAAGAACACACCGTGACACATGCTATCAAGATTATCCTCGCGCATCTGCCCCAATGCCTTGGCAAATCTGTAAGCATTGTCAGAGACTTCTGAACGGTTGTTAAGATAATCACTTATAGCCTTATCTCTGTCAATCTCAGTAAAGTCTCTTATGTCAGTTAAAGTTCCTGCTACATCCTCAAGCTGTTTTAACTTTGAAACCATAGATACAGCCTCACGACGTAGCTTCTCTGTAGAGACAGAGGCAAAGTGTCCTGCATAGACTCGAAGTTTTTCAAGTATTGCTTCAGCCTTTATCTCAATCTCTTTTAGAACTTTTCTCTTGCCTTCAACATAATCTGTAAAGTTCTGACTAATAAACTCCATTAAAAGTTCAAGACCACCGTCATTTTCCTTAAGTACAGCTCTGATGGTCCTTGAGTTCTCGCGCTTTTCATCAAACTCGTAGACAAAACGCATTTCAGGATCTTTTACAATCTCACTTAGGTATTTATCTACCTGAGGAACAACATCATCCTTGAGTCTGCACTCTATGGAGTTTTCATCCATCTCATACATATTGCATTCTGGAATATTTGGTCGTCTTACAAAAAAGAACTGTTTAAAGTGCTTTCCATTAGACCACTCTTTAATCCATTCAGCATTTTTAAGCTTTTCTAAAGCTTTGGTAATAGCTCTATCTATACCTTCGTTACCTTTGGCCTCTGAGGTGAAACCGCTCATGATAGTGGCATCGAACTTTGTAAATGCTCCAATTAAAGGGATCTTTGTAAGTTTTGCTCTCTCTTCTGGAGTCTTGCCGATATTGCCATGAACCCAGGTATTAACGCACTCGATAATCTCGGTTACTTCCTGATTGCCCTTTGATGCTGAGCATAAAAGCAGCAGATCAATTTCTTTTCTGTCGCAGTAGTGCTCAATCAGGTACCCAACCTTACCTCTGATGACAAAGTCTGTTTTACTGGTACTGTCAACATTTCCCATGGTACCGTCATTATCCTGCCAAGCATTGTGGAATTTGCCACCTCGTGAGCGGCATCCTGGGAAATCAAGCACATCAAAGGCAAAACCGTCGCTGTTTCCCTCAATTGGGAATACTACTTCAACAGTTAAGGCAGCAAGAGCAGAATACTGAATTTCCGCTATATCATCTCCAATGTTATCAAGACAGACTTTTACCGTATTCTCATCTGTTTTTGGAGCATACAGTCCCTGAAGTGCTCTGACATCAATAAGACAGCCGTCATTTCTCTGTCTAAGTCCGCCATCTCCATCATCTGTTACAAAAGCTTTAAGCTCCACGTGAGCATGCCTTTTACCCTTTAAAAGTACAGCTTCTGTGCCTAAGATTTCAAAAATTCTGTCTAATACCTTAATACCATTCCAAAGCTTTGAGTAAACTTTTGATCTACCTTTAAAATTAAGCTTTGGCAGTATTTTTCTTGCCTTTTGCCAGAAAAGTTTTGAAGGGGTATAAGAACTTTTTGACAGCACTACTTCCCTGCAGTGGCTGTTTGCATATCTTGCAAGAGATACCACATCACATTCACGAATGTAATTTGCACCATCTGTACATAAAAATTCAAAAGAATCTAGTTCATCAAAAAAAGCCTTTATCTTCTCATCTGATTCAAAGAAGGCATCTACCTGAGAATTCCAGCTTGAGTCAGATACAAAATCCTCATAACAGGCGTTTATCAGGATCTTGACTATCTCTGTTTCAGTAAAGAGCTTTATTGAAACAGGATATCCTTTGACCTGCTTTTCACTGTTATGGGTAAAGCGAGTTACAAGACCTGTTGACTCATCGCCCTGTCCTGTGGGATTAAAATGCTTAATAAAACTTATCTTGTGGCCATCCATCGTAGCAGAGATAGTCTTACCTTTCTCTGGACAGGATAAGGTAGAAACTAAATGACTCTTGCCAACCTGAGATGGACCAAATACGCCAATTGTTGTGGTTACAGGCAATACTTCAGAGGCACTTTCTGAAAGATTTGCAAGGTCACAGAGATTAACTTCAATATCATCTTTTACTCTGTTGATTTTTTCATCATCAACTTCATCAAACCATCTAACCGCTTCACATGCAGCTGCTGCTGTCTTGTCTAACTGATTGTTTATCAAATCAAATGTCATTTTCTATTCCTTAATCAATCAGAAGTCCTGTGTTGTTCCAGTAATTCTCATCTCTGCTTGAGGTGGTCTTGAGTCTTAAATTCAGATAATCAGCAATTTCAATTCCATCAAGAGATGAATTACCGACAGCCTTAACGGCATCAGGGACTAGCGCAAGCAGTACAGGAGGCTCTAGGCTTTCATGGTTCAAACCATCCTCTTTGCGGTTTTCATACTCATCAAATACAAACTTTATGGCTTTGGTAATAATATTGTCATCAGAACCTGTCTCTGAGATCTTGGTGATCTTGAATCTGAGCTTGAAGGTTGTATCCTTGGAATTTTTGATAAGATCATGGTTACGCTTTGCCTCAGAGCGTACGTCTAAAATTAACTTGTCTATAATTTCTTCAGTTACATAGCGCTGGAATGATACTTTTATACGTCTAAGTTCCTGACTTACTGCATCCTGTTTTCTCTTTGCTATCTCCATCTGGTACTGAGACATATAAGCATCATAGGCCTGTTTGCCAGCATCACTCTTCTGCCTGTCCCCCTTACCAAACATCTTTGACAGGCCTCCGACCTTTACAGCAGCTGCCGCATTATCATAGGCAATCTGAGCCTGCTCCTTAAATGGGGCTTCAATCTCCTCATGCGGATTGCTAAGTTCAGCCTCAACTTTTTTCATATCATCTAAAAAGCGCAGCTCAATCTGTGCAATCACGTCTCTTTTACCATTGAGTCTGGCAATAAGACCGTCCTTGCGCATCTTATCTAAAAACTCTTGTGTAAACTCAATTTCATTTGGAAGGACAAGTGCATGGGTGTTTTTAACTTCACGCAGATCATCTAATTCGCGGAAATTAAGTTCATATTCCATGGTACAGCCGTATTTTTCGTCATTGAACTGACGATATCCAATATTTACAGGCAGCTTGTGTTCGAAGAATTTTGTCTGTCTGCGCTCTTCTTCATCGATAATATTGTTAAGATTTTCAGTTACACGACTGATATGAAGTCTGGTGTATTTGCTGTCAGTAAAGAGATCATTTACCGCAAGCTGATCGCTGCCATACAGTTCCTGCTCCTCAGAATACTTTTTCTCACTGTCAGTCTTGAAACTGTATAACACTTCATTGCGACTTATTTTATTGTCGTTGTCTAAAACACCTAAAAACCTCATTGGGTCAGATGCTGGAAGTGCTTTTGAATCCAAGCGGAAATTGATAAGACGACTGTTACTGCGCATCTTGATGTAACCTAAAAGAGCGCCTACAACAACTGCACTTTTAGGATCATCAATTCCTGAAGTTTTGTTTTCAAATGCCGGATACCAGTCATCACAGCGGTAATTATGCATTGAAATAATACGATAAGGAGAGAGAGTTGAAGTTCTCTCTATCAGCTTACGAAGTCCTGGAAGTTTTGATGGTCTCCCTGTTAACAGCAGCACATCACAGTGGTAAGCGTTAACGATGGCATTCAGACTCTTTAGACAGCTGTTGGTCAGATCGTATTTTTTGCCACGGGATAATTCATAGTTAATCTCGTAAAGATCAAAGAATAAATCCTGTTTTAAAATGACGTCTTCACTGCCATAGGTCTCTTTTAAATACTTCCTTACAGAATCATCTACAGGGAATGCCTCATCTTTGATTTTCTCTGGAGCATTGTCATTATTTAAAGACTCAACATTGCATCTATCTCTTTTGGTCAGAAAGTCATAAACACTGCCCTTTGTGAAAATCTCAATATTCCCGTCATGTGGCAGAGTATCTAAAGACTCGATGCGCTCTAATACTCTGTAGGCAATTCTGGTAAAAATCTGCTCTGCTGTCAGCACACGTTGCTTTTTGATTCTGGCATTATCTTTGAGTTTGGTGCCAACAATTTTAGATAAATCCACTTTAAACTGAGGAGCAATCTTCTGTCTTATGATATCAAGTAAAAGATCATCTCCTGCTATCTTGAAACCATCCTTCAAGATCTCACGGATCATGATACTCGACTGCTGATCACCAAGCTCTGTGTAGTTTTTACCTTCTTTTAGACTTTCCTCATCATGATAGAGCTTATCTGGGCATATGTAGTCTGCAATTACAAGATCTGTGGTTCCGCCTCCAATGTCAATTGAAGCAATGCGGGCAGAATTATTGCTTACAGGTGAATTTTTTCTTCCATCAAAATATGGTCGGCTGTACTCGTTGAAACGTCCATCAGCACTTGAGCGGCGAAGTTCTTTTATAAACTGTTTGCAGTTACCGTTATATACCCTCTGGGTTTCGTTATAAAGATAAACAAGCTGACTTGAGATGGTTTCATCCCATTTTAAGAATACCTCTGGGGCTTTGGGGAACATCTCATCTTTCTTGGTTAAAAAATGGAACTCATCTTTTGGAGTTTTGTCATATCCTAATGCCTTCCATAGAATACCGATTGCCTGATAGGCACATGATCTGAAGATCTCGCGCTCAACATCCGGCATTGAAGGAGGTGTTGTTAAAACAAGAGAATTAAGTCTTCTTGGTAAATCCCTGTTGGCCATGGTTCTTCGGTAATAGAAGCTGTTCATCTGCATCATGGCCTGCAGAATGATTTCCATGAGCATGAAGGTCATGGTGGATTTGCCGGTGTAATTTGACTTTAAAACACTGTCATCTCCAGTTGTGCAGGCAAAGAAGGCATCACCAGATGAATTGATAAAGCGGCTGACCACATTATAGGTAGCGCTCTTTACTTCATTCTGGAGAATTTGGAATCTCATCTTGAAGCCGTCTGTATCCTCATCTGCGCAGTAGCATGGGATCTGGTAGGAACAGTTATTGAATTTCCACTCGGTTTTAGCTGGATCACTAAGACGCCATAAATAGCGTTTTGGAGAAGTAAGACCTGTATCACCTTCGGTTCCTGAGGACATGGATGCAAGTCTTGAGGCCTCTGGGCCCACACGGACGATTGACGGCCAACAGAACGCCTCAAGATTTCCTGAACGTGATGACCAGAATCCATATTCAAAATTTGCTTTCTGAAATTCAATACGACTCTCAAATGGTCCATGATAATAGTTTTCTGGTGCATTAAGATCCCTTAAAAGCAGTGGATTACTGTTTGGGAAAGCATCAGAGCTTGAGTACTGATTGTTATCCTCCTCAACTAAAAGACCTAACGTTCTTGAATTTCCAACATCAAGAACCAGACTCACATTCACCACAGCATCAGTGTTGATAAGATGATCGTTTTCATAATGAATCAGCTTGATTTCATTTGGCATGAAGAAATGATCAAGGAAAGCAAGCATATTAAGGTAATGCTTCTCATAACACTTTTCCTTTATGTAAATACTTTCATCGCCTGAAACCTTATCTTTTTCAGTTGCACTGCTGGTGTTAAGAGGATAGATATCCATCATAATGCTTTTAATCCAGCTTTCTACAAAGCTGCTGCCGTCAGAACCAGGCTTTAGGTACTCTGAAGCCTCAAAACCACTTCTGAAGGTAAAAGGAGCATTGATATCATTTACAGTAGGTGTGCAGTGAAAAGCTGATGCCACCTTTTCAATGCTGGTGTCAAAAGCTAAGGTTACATGATAGCAGCATGGTTTTTCCGCTGTTACTATCCCCCCGCTGTTACTGTCTGTCAGATTCACAACACGCGCACGAGCCCAGTTGGAAGGGCCTGTATTCTGACCTTTTGAAAAATACGGGATCGGAAACCATACGCCATTGTATAGTCTTAACGAATCCTCAAGCTTTACAGCGTTTTTTCCTGGAGCTAAAACCGCTCTGTCATTTATTTCATATGAAGGGTAACTATCATCATCAGATATCACATATTTAGTGTGGGCACGGTTTAAATGATATCTGGCCCAGCGAGGGACTCCGTCCTGCCCGACATCAAAGAAAATACCGTTTTTTATATGATCGGGAATAAGATCTTTTGCTTTTACCCTGTCATGCTCGTCTATTCTTACTTCATCATCACCTGAAAGTGAGAAGTCAACTTTTACATTAAGTTCAAAATCAACAAACTGAACACCTGAATTTGCAACTAAAGTAATAACCCTGTTCTCTTCAGCCTGATCATTACGGCTTAATACATCCTTAATGTTTTTTGTAATGACTGGAGTGATTTCACTGTTACCCACAATTTCACCTGTTTTTTTAAATTGTCTAAAAAAATATCTACAGGATAATTTACCACAATGACAGTGAAAATGTACTTAAAGAACTACCAATATAAGATGACAGTAACACTTGAAGATAATTCTAAGGACTTAAGCTTGAATGGAATTTTAACTGCTCAGACAAAGCAAAATTCGAGGAAGTGTTTGGAGATAAAAAAAGCAACCTAAAGGTTGCCGTGGTGGATGCTATAGGACTCGAACCTATGACCCTCTGCTTGTAAGGCAGATGCTCTAACCAAACTGAGCTAAGCATCCAAATGGTGGGTTGTGAGGGGGTCGAACCCGCGACCAACGGATTAAGAGTCCGCTGCTCTACCAACTGAGCTAACAACCCATTTGAATGTGATTTTCTTACGTGGTGGGTCGTGAGGGGGTCGAACCCGCGACCAACGGATTAAGAGTCCGCTGCTCTACCAACTGAGCTAACGACCCAGCGTAAGAACATCAACTTTTGCATGGTGGGTCGTGAGAGATTCGAACTCTCGACCAACGGATTAAAAGTCCGCTGCTCTACCGACTGAGCTAACGACCCAACCTTGCAATTTGTTGTGTTGAACAAGTCAACGGGCACTATTTTACTTAAAAAATGTTACGTTGCAAGCATTTTTTACATTTATTTAAAATTATTTTTTCTAAGGTAAACTAAAAGCCCTTATAAATGCCGATCTTAAATATCAGAGACAAAAAGTTTGGGATTTAAAAATAGCGGCATATAGCCGCTACTTCTAAAGAGACTGAAGTTCTTTTTTTGCAAGAGTTGATGAAACTGAATTTGGATAGGATTTAATCAAGAGATCAAAAAATCTCTTGGCTTTAGCTTTATCTCCTAATGCTTTTGAAGTTACACCAAGTTTATATAAGGCATCTGCTCTTTTTGGAGTATCTTTGAATTTAGCTGTATTCAAAAAGCTTACTCTTGCTTCCTGATAGTTCTTCTGCCTGAACTGAATCTGACCAAGCCAGTACCAGGCATTTGGAGTTAAAGTACTGTCTGGATACTTTGAAACGTACTCTGTAAAGCCTGTCTGAGCACTGACAAAGTCATTTTTCATCATAAGATCATATGACTTCTTGTATAAATCATCAGCTGCCTTCTGTTCAGGTGTTTTCTCTGCTGATTCAACGCTCTTTTTTACTTCTGCATTTTCTGACTGCACCTCAGCTGCTGGCTTGTTATCAGAACTCTGCTTATAGGCTACTACATTGCCGCTTCCAGATGTTTTTACAAACTCTACTTTCTCTTTAGCACCTTCTTCTGCAGCACCTGTTTTATCAGCTGCATCAGAAGCTTCTGCTGTGTTTGCAGATGCTGCAAGCTTTGATTTGAGTTCAGTGTTTTCATTTTTCAGCATTTCAATCTGATGATTGAGATCTTCAATCTGCCCCTGTGATGATGCCAGTTCATCCTGAAGTGATGAAATCTCATTCTGCATATTCAGCAGGCTTCTCTGCATAGCCTGCATTTGAGCATCATCAGCATTTGCTGCAAATGTCATTAAAGATGCTGCAATTACTGCACTTTTGAGTGTTAATTTCATGTTTGATCCTGTAAAAAATCGAGTAGGGGGAGTTTAGGCTCGCCCCTCCCACACCACCGGACATGC
>JBJEWY010000007.1:0-63687 GCA_051885305.1 Succinivibrio sp.
TTTTGGGGTTCCTGCTCCATTAGACCTAAACATATAAAAAGTAACAAAGTTTAGGAACTTACAAATAAAACGGAGCTTTTTAAGCTCCGCATATCACGTCAAAGATAAATTTAACCTTTTTCAGCAGCCTTAATCTTGGCGTTTGTCGATTCTTTCACATCCTGAGGGATCTTATCCCATGCCATTTTAATTGGAAGAATAAGTTTTACCACCTCATCAATGAAAGTTGTATCGAGACTTACTGCAGCCTTATTTAACAATTCCTTCATATAATCATAAAGGGCATACATTCTCTCAGCAAGTTCAGGATCCTGTTTTCTGTCTAATGCTGTCTGCAATCCGTTGATAATTCCAACGGCCTTACTGATACGATCAGACTTGTATTCAAAATCATTGCGGAGAATTGCTCCTTTTGCCTGTGACAATCTCTCTATCAGACCTTCATACATCATCTGGATTACTCGATGAGGATCTGCTACAGATAATTCAGCCTCAAGATTTGTCTTCTTGTAGGCTTTTAAATTTCTACCGTACATTTGATCTCCTGCCATCAAAAATACTAATATCTAAGCCTTTGTTTACTTATCGTCAACTTAGGAAATATTTTAAGGAACTTTTAACAATTCTTCAAAGACAGTAGACAACAATTATGAAAAAAAAATCCGGGCCATACTAAATCGGTCCGGACTGATAAGCACAATAATATTTAAGCCTTTTCGTCAAAGATTAAGCCTCGACCTAACAAATTCTTCTCATCACTTGATATATTCATGTCCTGTAACTTATCAAGTTTCTCCGACAGCTTTAAAAATTCCTCTGACGGAATCTGACGTACCAGCTTTTTGGTATTCATATCTGTCACCTTAACAATAGTATCTTCTGTTTTTTCATCGATACTAAAATTAAGTCCAATGTACTGACGGTTCAAAGCCTGCATTCTTTCCTGCGCAAGTTTTTCATTGCGCTCCTGAACAGCCTTTGAAACCTCTTTCTCTTTATCTACAGCAGAAGACTTTTCTTCCTGTTTAGATTCTTCTTTTGAACTGAGTTTGACAGACGTGATATCAACAACATCCTCTTTCAGCAGTTCTGATCTGTCCTCTTTTCTGCTGACGTTATCAGCACTTACCTTCCCTGCGTTTTTGGAAACGTATGGATTAACTGAAGCTGATGATAACGCATTATTGATAATAGTAATATCGCTCATAGCTCACCCCCTCTTTAACCTGAGGGTTTAATTAAATTTTCTCTCCCAAAAAGAGTAGTTTACTCTTTTGCCTATACTTTTATCGGCATGTCTTTTTAAAAACTTTAAAATATTTTGTAATATTTTTCGAAACAACTCTATCTATATGATTTATTTTGATATTTATAATCAGGATCTGTTTTAGCGCTTATTCTTAATCCACTGACAATACATATTCTTTAAGGTGACGGATAAGCTTTAATTTCAAGTTTTTCATAAATGAGACAATACTGCCTGAAAATCAGACAGTATTATAAAGACATGCTTTTGAGTATAGAAAAGATGTATAAACCGCTTTTAGCTATCAGGATAAAAGTCTGGCAGCATCAAAGCCTGAAATTCCTTCCTGGAAGGAACCGTCAGTCTTCAGCAGCATGGCTGTGATGTCAGCTACCATTGAGTGAGCATTTTCAGCTGTAATTTTTACTGATGAACTGTCAGAGGCGTCTACATTCTTACCCTGAAGGCTGACTACAGATGCACCTGTGTTTACATCATGATTTCCTAAAGACTTTACTTCATTAGCTTCAATCTTATGAGCTTTTGAAGTGACATTTACTGTATTGCCAGTACCGATTGCATTTGTGTTTAAGTTAATCATTTTTTCTACCCCTTTGCATTATATGTAATCAAACAGTGACTGTTTTGAAAGTGAACTGTAAATCTGTCGTGAAACACTAAGCTGATTCTGTGACTGAACCAGATTTGAAACCGCTTCAAAGGCATCCATTTCAGACACATTGGCTTTGGATTCAGTATTGATATCAGCTAAAGCCTGATTTGATGCCAGAATAGTCTCAATGGTATTCTGCCTAGCACCAATCTCACCTCTATAGCTGTCATAACGGTTCATTGCACGTATGACATTCTTCTGACATTGGGCGATAGCAGCACACTTGTCAGTTTTACTCATTGACTCGTCGCGGATTGTAGCAACAATATCAGTTAATACATTAAGGATGTTATCAGTGTTAGGATCTTCAAGCTTAATATCAATGCTACCGCTGGTGGTCTCGTCATAATTATCTCCAAGGTATATCTGGATACCTTTTACGGTAATGGTATTTGTATCAGTATCAATTTCACCTTCTGTTATAGGTGAAGTTGAAGGGATCACAGTACCAGCAGCATCAGTTGTATCCTTGTAAAGAGCGAACTTGCCGTTTGTAACCTCAATTCTTAAATGGTTATAGACTGTATTTCCTTTAGATGATGAATAATACTGCTCATAAAGATCCTCAAAATCACCATAATTAGTAATTTCTGTTGTAACAATTGCAGGATTACCAACAACTTTAATTGTTGGTTCTAAAAGACAGTTTTCAAAAATATCAAGACCTGAATCTGAAACCTGTACGGTTACAGATGGAGATACCAGAACACTTCTTGTGGAACCGTCTGCCTGGCAGGTGTAATGACCGTCTGATGTCAGCGAAAAAGTTGGTATATCACTTCTAGCTCCAGAGAAGATATATTCACCTTCAGTATTCTGGGTGTTCATCAGATTGAAGAGCTGATCTCTAGTCTGTTCAATTTCTGATGCCAGAGCATTCAAGCTGTTCTGATCGTTTGACCCGTCAACACATTGAATCAGACGGGTATTGATACTTGAAAGTGCACTCCAGATACTCTCTAAGGCTGTTTCTTCCTCTGACAATGTATTGTTGGCAAGTCCTCCGTCTTTAGAGAACTGATTATATGAGGCAATTGCACCCTCATATTTGACTTTGGAGGCCATGCCTGATGGATCTTCACCTGCAGTCTGAAACTTGTAACCGGTGTTGTATTTCAATGCATCATCGTTTACCTTGGAGTTCGCATTCTGAATATATTTCAGCGAACTGGTAAACTGCATAGTTGTTGAAACTCTCATCTTACGCCTCCTTTACATAGCAGATAACAGGGCATTGAAAACAGTCTGAGCTGCCTCAATGATTTTTGCACATGATGAATATGACTGCTGGAACATCAGAAGATTGGCAGCTTCTTCATCTAGGTTAACACCAGCATCAGACTGGTAAAGTTCTGTTGTTGCATTCAGTTTGGCAGTTGCAGCCTCCTCATTTGCAGTAGCTGCTGATACGCATGAACCTACCTGCGCTAACAGATTGGCATAACCAGAATTAAAGGTAGTCAGCTTGTCAGAACCTGTAGTACGGACAATTTCTGTGTTTCTCAAAGCTATAAGAGCATTACCGTTTGAATTGTCTGCAAGACCACCGGTATTAAGTTGAATGTAGAAGGTGTCATTATCCTTGACGGTACCTGTTACACTGACATCATAACCGTAATCCTGTAAAGGCTGACCAGTTACATAGTCTACAGCATTTGCGAGAATATTAACGCCTTTACAGTCTTTACTTGCTATGCCAATTGGCTGAGTTGTATCGGTCAGGTTCTCTGGAGATACGTTGTATATCAAATAGTTTCCCTGATTATCAACCTTGATAATCTGTGGACCACCATTAAATTCAGGCTTTCCGGTCGCCTCATCCACTTTGACACCGTAAGACTCTCCTGTATGGTCACATCTTGTAAGCGAAATTGTGGCATTACCATAATTGTTAGATGCTGTTGATGTTTTAACGGCTGACGCAAAGGCAAAATCCTCAGGCTTGCTTATATTTGATGAAACAGTAGATCCTACCATCATTGTAGGCTGAACGTAGAATACAGTTTTATCACCTTCTAATTCTGCCTGTGTTCTGTTGAGTGTAAAGGTTAAACCATAATCTTTTAATGTAATAGTGCTGGTACCTGCAGCTGCATCATCTGTTACAGTAATGTTGCCAGCAGCAATCTCACTAGTAATATCAACCTTTTTCTCACCTTCCTCAACACGGTAAATGCTAAGAGCTCCATTCTGATATGAAACCTGGAAATCATAGCTCTGGTACTTAGTGCCCTGACCTTCAATAAAGCTGCAGTACAGACTATTATTGCTAGTAGGCTGATTTGTAGTACCCCATACCCCCTGAATATTTAAAATGTTTGAACCAGCTATATCATCAAGGGTAAAGCCTGATTTATTCTGAACATTCAGAGCATCTGCAAGAGATGCTGTAATTTTGCCAAGCTCTCGCATGGAATTTCTGATTTCAGTTGATGAATTGACATAACCGCCAAGTGAACCACCAATATTATTGTTGTTGAGCATGATATGAGTACTGTCATTCTTTGACAGACCACTCAATGACTCATATGACAGGTAAATTTCAGATTTGGTGTTGTCAAACTGATTCTGTACATTTTCTAACTTGGCATAAGTGTCACCATTGGCAAGAAGCATACCGCTGTCCATGTACACGGCATAGGTCTTGTCTGACTGCTCTTCAACATTGATTGAAACCTTTTCAGCAAGAAGACCGATTAGGCGATCACGCTCATCAAGCATCTGCATGTAGATTTCATTGTTGGTTGCATTATCAGATAAACCAAGACTTCTTATCTGATCGTTTAACTTGCAGATTGCCAGAGTATAGGAATTGATATCATTAACATCATCTGTAATTTTTGAATTAACGTCAGTTAAAGAATCAATCATGGAGTTATTTGCTGTTGTTATACGCTCAATAACATTCTCAAGAGCTGATTTAGCAGCATTTCTGCTTGCTGTTGAAGTTGGAGAATTAACAGCATTTGATAACTCGTCAAAGAATTTGGTTACTGCATTGGCAACAGACATATCTTCATCTGACAGAATTTTGTCAGTTGCGCTTAATCCTTCAGCATAAGAGGAATAGTAGGCCTGAGCACCGGTATCGGTGAAAAGCTGACGCTGCACGTACTTGTCATATACACGTCTTGTATAGGTATCACCCACACCCCAATCTACACATGAGGTATAGGTCATGGTCTGCTTGCGGATATAACCCTCTGTATTCACATTATTGATGTTGTTTGAGGTGGCACTCAACAGCTTCTGTGAATTCAGAACACCATATTTTCCGGTTAAGATTAAATCGATAGACATTTTATGACCCCATTACGGCAAAAATCTGCCGTTTTTCCCTCTTTGTAATTTCATATGCTATTTGTATGCCATAAATGCGATTTTTCTTGAAATTTTTTTAAGTTTGTCGGCGTAATCAGGATCTGTAGCGTATCCGGCCCTCTGAATCTCCTCAAAATATTCATCAGGAGAATAACTTTTCGACGCCGCACTCTGATAGCGAGGATTGTCATTTATAAACTTAAGATAATCCTTCATGCTTTCTAAAACGTCAGAGTATTTCCTAAAGGATGAAACCTCATTGACCATTCTGCCGTCTACAAATTCTTTAGTTGCCTGTCTGCTGCTCTCTCCTGTCCACGAAGCTCCTGCCTTGATACCATAGTAGTTGTTATTGTCAGGAACATGTTTTCCCCATCCTGTTTCAAGAGCAGCCTGGGTTACAAGAACAAGAGGATTGAATCCCAAACCTTCAACAGCCCTAATGGCATAAGGCATCATCTTGTCAACAAACTCCTCTTCACTAGCAAATGAGCGCATAGATGAAGGATCAGGAAGTCCCTTATAGAGTTTTCTAAGAGAACTTATGGCAGAGGCTGTATCAACATGACTGTCTTTTGAGGACAGGAAGGAATTTAAGGATTTTATGTCTGCACTTACATTATGGGATGTTGAATTTCCAGATACAGACATACTGTCTAATTCTTTTAAAAGTTCCTTACCCTCATCTCCTAAGGATTTGGCAAACTGTTTGGTTAAAAGATAGGTAATAGAGTTTTTGTTCATACCAGATGCTTTGGTCATCTGCACGGTCTGCTCCTGGGTGAGCATATCCTCAAAAATGTCAGAGTACTTAGAATGCAGAGGAGAATCAGGATTGATTGTGTCATTGCTCTGACGCATGGCGCTGACCCAGTACTGATTAAGCATGGACTGAAACTGTTCTGCACAGGCTTTTAATGCAAGAGCCTGCTGACGCTTGTCACCACGACCCATAGCTTTTAACTGTTGCAGATTACGACGATCTGAAACCAGACCAATCTGCTGTCTGCCTTCATTTAATGAATTAAACTCGTCGCTCATGTTTCACCTGACAATTATCTGACAAAATAAACTCTGCACTGTACGAAGCAAGTTATATGCCAACAGAAAATTATGATAGATAACTACAGAAAAATTTTTTGTTTAATATATTATTTATAAGTGAATTTTGATGAGTTAAAAGAACATTTTTTTGACGAATTACAATGCACCAGGAGAGAGCAACATAATTTTACAAACCAAACCAAAAAGCCTTTTAATATCATATATTCATTAAGATAAATTATTTACTTTCATCACAGATTTTTTATTAATATTGCCTCTAAAATGTCAATTTTTTGTCATATTTGTAAATATGATGTATGATGTAAAAAGATAAAATAATGCATAACAAATTGTGAACTGGTGATCATTATGCAGTTTTCGGGAAATCTGCTGATTCTTGAAAAAGACAGCGCCAAACGACACTCTCTTGAGACTATATTTTCATTTTTAGGACTTGTCTGCCAAAGCGGTGATGAGAATGACTGCATTGCCTACTTTGAAGCTGAAGGGTCAAATGTTGATT
This sequence comes from Succinivibrio sp., assembly GCA_051885305.1. Taxonomy (GTDB): domain Bacteria; phylum Pseudomonadota; class Gammaproteobacteria; order Enterobacterales; family Succinivibrionaceae; genus Succinivibrio. Next base: position 6,808 of record JBJEWY010000007.1, read on the forward strand.
ACTGTGTCTTAGGTGATACAGATAATCTTGACTACAGAAAGTTCATAGATGAGCATATTGATACCGCATTTTTACTTTGCACCGATTTAGTAACAGACGACCTGAGCACTTGCGTAAATCTTTTAGGCAGAATCAGCAATGACCCAGGTTATGATGAGATTGTGTCACTTCTGCATTACTGCCAGTCATTTAGAACTATGCGCCATTATTCAAAGAAGTCTGGAACAGGCGCTGCATCTTTAATCAAGATGCTAGTTGGTCAGGGAAAAGCCATTACCAATGTAAGACGCCTTATAGAACAAGTTGCTTCAACAGACGCTTCTGTGTTAATTCTTGGTGAATCAGGTACAGGTAAGGAAGTGGTTGCTAGAGCGATTCACGAACTCTCTGACAGAAGCAAGAAAGCTTTTGTACCTGTAAACTGCGGGGCAATCCCAGCTGAACTTCTAGAGTCAGAACTATTCGGTCATGAAAAAGGTGCCTTTACAGGTGCAATCGCATCACATGAAGGCCGTTTTGAACTGGCAGAAGGTGGCACCATCTTTTTGGATGAAATCGGCGACATGCCTTTGCAGATGCAGGTAAAACTACTTAGAGTATTACAGGAAAGACAGTTTGAAAGAGTAGGCTCAAACAAGCCAATAAAGGCTGATGTTCGAGTAATTGCCGCTACCCATCAGAATCTTGAGAAGATGGTGGAGGAGAAGACATTCAGACAGGATCTGTTCTACAGACTCAATGTATTCCCAATTGAGACTCCTCCGCTTCGTGAGCGTACAGATGATATTCCTCTTTTAGTACAGGAGCTTGTAAACCGTCACAGCAAAGAACAGAATGCAACCGTACGCTTTACCCAGAGAGCCATGTTGCAGCTTATGAGTTGCAAGTGGTCTGGCAATGTTAGAGAACTGTCAAATCTCGTTGAAAGACTTTTAATTCTGCATCCAAATGAAATTGTAGATGTCGGAGATCTGCCTGTATCCTACAGAGGAGGTCAGCTTGAGGATGATCCTTTTGCTGAACGTATGGCACTTTTAGACAACTTCTCTGTACCGTTGCCAGGAGATGAGATTCAGGAGGACTTCAACATCGAGGATGCGGACAACAAGCCTATAGATTTGCCTCCGCTTCCTGTTATTGAAGGTGAAAATGATATGGCACAGGCTTTCATGCCTACCCTGTCCCCTGATGGAATCAATTTGAAGGATATGGTATCAGGCATAGAAATCAATATGATTAAGCAGGCACTAGCACAAAGTAATGGAGTCGTTGCCAAAGCATCTGAAATTTTGGGGCTACGTCGCACAACTTTAGTTGAAAAAATGAAAAAATATAATATCGTTGCCTCAAACTAAGGATTAAAAATAATGGATATCAACAATAAAATCAGTTCATATTTAAAAGGCAAAACCATACTAGTAACAGGTGGAACCGGCTCATTCGGCAACAAATTCGTGAAAACGATTCTTGAAAAGTACGATGTAAAAAAGGTCATCATTTATTCAAGAGACGAACTTAAACAGTACGAAATGCAACAGCGTTTGTCGGAGTATGCTCACAAGATGCGTTACTTTATTGGAGATGTACGCGATCTTGTAAGACTTAATTTAGCAATGAAAGGTGTTGATGTTGTAATTCACGCTGCTGCCATCAAACAGGTTCCTGCAGCTGAATACAATCCGATGGAATGCATCAAAACCAATATCAACGGTGCCGAAAATGTCATAGAAGCGGCCATGTCCAACAATATTGACAAGGTTGTAGCGCTGTCTACAGACAAAGCTGCAAACCCAATCAATTTATACGGTGCCACAAAACTCTGCTCTGATAAACTTTTTACAGCAGCAAACAATCTTGTAGGTGACGGCAGAACCCGTTTTTCAGTTGTAAGATACGGCAATGTATCAGGCTCCCGAGGCTCTGTTGTGCCATTCTTCAGAAAACTGAAAGAAGAAAAAGCAGAATATATTCCTATTACTGACGTCAACATGACCCGCTTTTGGATCTCACTTGAACAGGGGGTTAACTTTGTTTTAGCAGCCCTTGTCAGAATGCATGGTGGCGAAACCTTTGTACCTAAGATCCCATCAATCAGAATCGTAGATCTGGCAACCGCTATCGCTCCAGAGATCCCTCAGAAAGAAGTAGGAATAAGACCTGGTGAGAAGATTCATGAACTGATGTGTCCTCGTGATGATTCAATGCATGTAATTGAATTTGACGATTTCTTTGTTATAAGACCTACAATTACTTTCTTCTCTGCAAATGTTAAGGAATCATACCTAAAAACAGCCTGTGGAGAGAATGGAAAGCCTGTCGAAATTGGCTTTGAGTACAGTTCATCCAATAACCCTGTTTTTATGGGCGTAGATGAAATCAGAGACTTTTTAGACAAGGTCAGAAAATCATGATCCCATACAGCACGCAGACAATTGAGGACAGCGACATTGAGGCTGTCCTTGATGCTATAAAATCCCCATACCTTACCTGTGGCCCCTCTGTCAGAGACTTTGAGGATGCCGTATGTAATTACACCTCCTGTGGTTACGCCACTGCTGTAAATTCATGTACGTCAGCACTGCACCTTGCAATGCTCGCCTTTGGAGTCACCACAGGTGATCTTGTATATGTAAGCGCCATAAGTTTTGTTGCCTCTTCTAACTGTGCCCTATACGCTGGTGCTGAAGTAGACTTTGTCGATGTGGACAAAGATTCAGGAAACATGGACCTTGACTGTTTGGAACAGATGCTTGTTGAGGCAAGGAATAGAAATCGACTTCCAAAAGTTGTAGTAGCAGTCCATCTCTCTGGCAGACCTCTTGAACTAGAAAGACTTTTCAGACTAAAGCTGGAATATGGATTTTATCTTTTAGAGGATGCCGCACATGCGACAGGAGCCGAATATAAAGGCACTAAAATAGGTAGCTGCAAATATTCTGATATTACTGTTTTCAGTTTTCATCCTGTAAAGATCATTACTACATGTGAAGGTGGTATGTGTCTTACTAATGATGAGAAATTAGCATCTATCATGCAAAAACTCTCAAGCCATGGTATCGTTCACGATAAAAGCGAGCTTAACGATAAGTCCATGCCTGCCTTTTATTATGAAATGCAGGAGCTGGGGTTCAATTACAGGATCTCAGATCTCCAATGTGCGCTAGGCTCAAGTCAGATGGAAAAGATTGAAAGCTTTTTAAAGCAGAGAAGAGCACAGGCAGCTTACTACCCTACTCTACTTTCTGATTCAAAGCTTATCCTTCCTCAGGCTGACACTCCTGATTCAATAAGTTCCTGGCATCTTTATCAGGTTTTAATCCCTGATGGCAGGCGCGATGAAGTTTATACAAAGATGCGTCAGAGAAATATCGGTGTACAGGTTCATTACTTGCCTATCTACCGCCATCCTTATTATCAGAAACTCAAGGATTATCCTCTGCTTAAAGGTGCTGAGGAGTTTTTCTCAAGAACTCTTTCAATTCCTCTGTATCCAAAACTAAAAACTGTTGAACAGCAGCTGTGCGCAGCTACTCTTCTGTCAATTCTTGATGAGGACTAAATGAGCATCATTGCTATAATTCCTGCAAGAGGAGGATCAAAAAGGATCCCCCATAAGAACATAAAAGACTTCAATGGCAGACCTTTAATTTCCTACCCAATCAAGGCCGCATTAGATTCAAAAATCTTTGATAAGGTCGTTGTTTCGACAGATGATGAGGAAATAGCAGAGGTTGCAAAAAATGCTGGTGCTGAGTGTCCTTTCATGCGAGACAAGAATCTGTCAGATGATTTTACCGGTACCTATGATGTGGTAAAAGATGCATTTTTACGAGTAGATGATGGCACGATTAGTGATGTTTTCTGTATCTATGCTACAGCACCACTTCTAAAGGCAGAGCATCTTGTAAAAGCATTTGATGTTTACAAAAAATCAGATGCCATGTCACTTACATCTATCTCTGAATTTCCTTTCCCAATCCAGAGAGCTTTTGTGATGGATGAAAATCACTGCATAAGCTTTAGGGAGCCTGAAAACGCCTCTAAACGCTCACAGGATTTACGTCCATGCTATCAGGATTGCGGGCAGTTCTATATCTATGATGCAAGACTGTTTAAGGGCACACCTCTGAACTTCACCTTAGGTTATGAATTACCCCGTCACAGAGTTATAGACATTGATACACCAGAAGACTGGGATTATGCCCGTGCCCTATATAACGTAGTTGAGGATTTGAAGCTTGATTAAAACTGCTGTTATTCTAAGAGCTGACAGTAATATTGGTACTGGTCATCTTATGAGAGTAAATCATCTTTTTGAACACGTTTTATCAAGATATGAACTGCACCTTATAAGTGACAGTATTGCAGAAGATTCACTAAAGCCCCTGCTCAAAGATTATAAAAGCGTTACACAATGTGCTTTAGAAGAGATAGTAAATAAGATAGACAGTCTTGAACCTGATCTTGTATTTATTGATGACTACAGTAAGGATCACGAATTTGAAAAGGCTATCTCGCAAAAATACAAACTTGCTGTAATCGATGATCTCAACCGTACACATGTCTGTGATGTGCTCTTTGATGGCAATCCTTTAAAACCCAAAGATTCATACAAGGGTAAAATTCCTGAACACTGCAGATTATGCATGGGAGACAACTACTCACTTGTGCAGCAGGAATTTTTTGATTTGAAAGAGCATGATATCGCAGCAAAGCCACGGGTGCTTGTAAATTTTGGAGGATCAGATCCTGCATCAGCAACACTTAAAACCATGCAGGCTGTAAAGGATGGAGGGTTAGATAAAAAATACGCCTTCACAGTCATTACAGGAATAAGTAATCCGCTTCATGATGAGATTCTGAAAATATGCTCAGGCCTTGATGGTGTAAGAATCATGCGACACTCCGATAATGTTGCAAAAGTACTCGCTTTAGTTGATATCGCGGTAGGAGCCTGCGGAGGAATGTTCAAAGAGCGTATTGCTGCAAGGATCCCGACTGTCAATGTAGAGATTGCTGACAATCAGGCGGGCTCAGCACAGACAGTAGAAAAATTCAAGCTTGGCAACAGTCTCAAGGTTTGTGAACTTGCAGATCCTAAAAAGCTAGATGAGAAATTATCTGATCTTTTAAAAAACCGACAGTTTTACATAGAAAATTGCAGACGTTTTATCAAACCGCACGGCATTGATAATTATGTAAGAGCATTAGATCAGCTTTTTTCCTTACAGTAAATATGAGTTTTCTGTAAAAAAGGTAAAAAAAAGGTTGAGTGGAAAATTTGTCACTCAACCGTAAATTCACCTTTATGAAAGCTATCATCTTATCAATTTTCACCTTGGGAAATGAAAATTTTCTAAGCTACATAGCGGAAGAAATTTTAACAAAATCGCAGAATATTTTTGTGACGAACATCACATTTTTAAATATATATCCGCTCTTCCCTTTTACGCAACTATTTAATTTATAAATAAAAACACGTAAACGGTTTCGCGTCAGTAAAAAGTTAATAAATCTTACATAAATGTGAAGATTTTTACAGTTCCTCATCACCATATAAAACCGGAGGCAGTCTCCAATCAACAGGTCTTATCCCTCTTGAAATCAAAAACTCATTGGTCTTTGAGAAATGATGACAACCGAAAAAACCTCTACTTGCTGAGAGCGGACTTGGATGTGCAGCTGTGAGAATCAGGTGACGAGTCTTATCAATAAGCTTTGCCTTCTGAATTGCTGAGTTGCCCCAGAGTAAAAAGACAATATTTGAGCAACTGTCATTTATTGCCTTTATCACGTTATCAGTAAATGCCATCCATCCTGTATTTCTGTGTGAGTCTGCCTGGCCTTCTGTTACAGTTAGCACTGCATTGAGTAACAGTACCCCCTGCCTAGCCCAAGGAATAAGATTTCCGTGATTTGGCTTTACAAAACCCTGGATGTCGGTTTCTAGTTCCTTATAGATATTCACAAGAGATGGCGGAATTTTTACCCCTACAGGAACAGAGAATGAAAGCCCCATAGCCTGCCCCTTCTCATGATAGGGGTCCTGACCTATGATCACTACTTTGAGCTTATCTAGCGGAGTGTAAACAAAGGCATTGAAGATCTGTTTTTCAGGAGGATAGACTGTAACCCCTTTAGCTCTTAGATCTTTCTGATAAAAGTAAGCATTTTTAAATTCAGGGGTGGATTTTAAAGGGCCTATAATGTCATTCCACTGTGCCATTTTGTACCTATTTTTGCTAATTCTTCAATACAACATTTAATTTAATATATAATGATAAGCGAAAAAGTAGATATACTCAATTTTGACAACGCATCATGATTTTAAGGAGTCAACATGCAATTGCATTCATCTAACCCTGCTATTTCTGTTGTCCGCAACAACGCAGGTGCATACAACTTTGGCGGTACCGAAGCTGTTGCAACCATTTCTGGTACAACAACCAAGTCACTGTTACTCGTAGCTGTAACCCTGATTGTCGGCTGGGCTTCAATGAACTACACCATTGGTCAGATTATGTACGGTCAGTTCCCTAGCGTTCTGATGTATGGTTCTACCATTGCTGCTTTAATCGTTGCTGTACTTACCATCTTCAAACCAACTGCAGCTCCTATAACAGCTCCAATCTATGCTGTACTAGAAGGTGCTGCCTTAGGTTCTATCTCAGGTCTTTTTGAGTTCAAATACAACGGTATTGTCTCAACTGCCGTAATGTCAACCTTCGTTGTAGTAATGAGCATGCTCTTCCTATGGAAGTACAAGATCATTGTTCCAACCCAGAAGTTCCGTGCAGTAATAACTGGTGCCATCACTGGTATCTTCGTGCTTTACCTTGTAAACATCGTATTTTCAATCTTTGGCGGTCATCTGCTCCCATCAACAGGTCCATTATCAATCATCATTTCACTTGTTGTCTGCACTGTTGCAGCTTTAAGTCTGATCCTTGATTTTGAAAACATTCAGATTGCTGTTGATGAAGGACTTCCAAAGCACTTTGAATTCTATAATGCATTCTCATTATTAGTAACCATCTGCTGGTTATACATTGAAATCTTAAAGCTCTTATCAAAGCGAGAGTAAAAGATAAAGAATGCAAGAAAGTCCCGCAAGGGACTTTTTTTTATTCATAAATTCACCACTTCTATCAGTTCCTAACAAGTTTTGTTTTCTAATTTTCAGTATAGATAATAAGTTATGCCAACTTATAGCAATTAGCTATAACTCAATATATAAATATAGTATTAGACAAATGGAGGCAGTATTGTTAGTATTCCTACCAATTTACTCGGTATAACATTTTTTAATAACGTAAGATAAACAGGAAAAATCATGTACGAATTTTTATGGCACGGTCGTGGCGGTCAGGGTGCATTCACTGCAGCCAGACTCTTAGGCGCTGCCTGGTCACTGAAGGATAGCAGTAAATCAGCACTTGCTTTTCCTTCATTCGGACCAGAACGCCGTGGTGCCCCTGTACGAGCATTTACCAGGCTGGACACAAAAACAGTAGGCAACCGTTCAGAAATCTTCAGGGCCGATTTTGTAGTCTTTTTAGACGACACCCTGTTTTCTGAAAAAGCCTTTGATGAATTAAAAGACGGCGGAAAGATCATTCTCTCAACCAAGCATCCTGTAGATGATGATAGGGTAATCTCTATCGATGGTGTTGCGCTTGCTGTAGAGTACCTTTCACTGCCAATTACCAATACTGTTTTGACTGGTGTTATACCTGCTCTTTTCTCTCAAATCTCAACAGACGATCTTGAGCATGCTATCAGATGCACTATGGCTCCAAAACTTCAGGAGCGCAACATTAAGGCCGTAAAAGCAGCCTATGAAATTGCAAGAGGTCAGTTAAAGTGAGCGCATTGAAAGTTTCATTAAGAGAGAAAAAAACTTTTACTCTCAAGGATATCCCTTTTGCTCCTGCCTACAAGGCTGGCCTTGTATCTGTCAACAGCGGATGGCGTAATGAGAAACCAGTCTGCGACAAGGAAAAATGCAACAGCTGTTATCTGTGCTATCTCTACTGCCCAGACGGCGTAATTTACAAAAAAGACGGCAAGGTTGAAATCGACTATGACTTCTGCAAAGGTTGCGGTATCTGCAAAAAGATCTGCAAAAAGGGAGCCATCAGCATGGAGAGCGAGAAATAATGAGCAGACAGTTTTTATCAGGCAATGATGCCTTTGCAGCAGGTGTAGCCTTAGCTCGCCCACATGTAATATCAGCATACCCTATTACACCTCAGACAACAGTTGTTGAAAAACTCTCTGAGTATGTTGCTACAGGGAAACTGAAATCAGAATTTATCCATGTTGAATCAGAGCATTCGGCACTCTCTGCTGCTATGGGTGCATCAGCAGTAGGTGCTAGAACTTTCACTGCAACATCCTCACAGGGTCTTTTATACATGGCTGAATGCCTAGTCTACGCCTCTGGCGGAAGATTCCCTGTAGTTATGATGAACGCCAACAGATCTACAGCTCTGCCTTGGAATATCTACGGTGATCAAAGAGATTCTTTAGCACTTTTGGATACCGGCTGGATTCAGGCTTATGCAAAGGATGCCCAAGAAGCTTTAGATCTTGCACTGATGAGTTTTTACATCGCAGAGCATAAGGATGTTTCAACTCCTTTTATGGCAAATCTTGATGGATTTACATTAACCCATACCTACGAGGTGGTTGAGGTTCCAGAGCAGGAAGATGCTGATGCTTTTCTGCCTAAGTTTGAAACAGAAAACAAGATGGATCTTGATAATCCTGTAAACATGGGGTTCTCGGCAGGTCCTGATACCAACACCGAGTTCAAGTACAAAGAGCACGAAGGGCTTTTAAACGCAAAGAAGGTAATTACAGAGTGTGAGGATCGCTTCTTTGAGATCTTCTCCCGCAAATACACAGGTCTTGTAGAAGGTTACAGACTTGAGGATGCTGATTACGTAATCGTAACACTTGGTACTATCTCTGGACTTGTAAAGGAAGTAGTCGACCACAAGAGAGAGCAGGGTATCAAGGCTGGACTTTTAAGATTACGTTATTTAAGACCATTCCCAAATGAGGAAATTGCAACCCTGCTTTCAAACGTAAAAGCTGTAGGTGTTCTTGAAAAGGATATTTCCTTTGGTAATGAGGGAACTGTATACACCAACGTAAACTCTGCGTTAAAGAAAGCTTCAATTAGCGCTGTTTCCTCAAATTACATCGCAGGCTTAGGCGGCAGAAATATTACCTTTGAGCAGATTGATAACATCTTTACTGCTTTAGCTGAAGGTAAACAGGAAATTAGATTCGTTGGTCTGGAGGAGTAAATGGCAGTCAACGTTAGAACAATAAGTGACGACGAGCTTTTTTACGGTCACAAGGCCTGCGCTGGCTGTGGTGGTTCACTTGCAGTGAGAATCGCTCTTAAGGTTTTAGGTCGCCGCAGTGTTGCTGTAATTCCTGCTGGCTGCATGTCCGCTGTAGGATTCAATTTTCCACAGCTAAGTTTTGCCAATAATGCAATTATCTCAACCTTTGCAGGAACAGCTTCAATGATGACAGGTGTTCAGGCAGGACTTAAGGCACTTGGCAAAAAAGATTTTACTGTTGTCGGCTTTGCCGGTGACGGCGGTACTGCTGACATTGGTATTCAAGCTCTCTCTGGTGCCATAGACAGAAATGATGATGTCTTATACATCTGCTATGACAACGAGGCATACATGAACACCGGTATCCAGAAGAGTTCTCTTACACCTTTTGGTGCCAGAACCACAACTACACCTGTAGGCTGTGCAATTCACGGCAATACCGACAAAAAGAAGAACATGTTTGAAATTGTGGCTGCACATGGTATCACCTATGCTGCAACAGCAAGTGTGGGTTATCTGCCTGATTTCATGAAAAAGGTTGAAAAGGCAGCAAGTATCAGAGGCACAAAATATATCCATGTGATTGCTCCTTGCCCAACAGGCTGGGGCATTAAAACAGAAGATACCGTTGAAGTTGCAAAAGAGGTTGTAGACACTGGCCTTTGGTATCTTGCTGAGTTTGAAAACGGAGAGTATCGCCTGACCCACAAACCAAAAGAGTTTGCAGATGCCAAGGCATGTATCAGACGTCAAGGAAGATTTAAACACCTCACTGATGAAGAGGTTAATGAAATCATCAGTTCCCGTGATAAAAAATGGGAATTTATAAACAGGTTATTTAACTGATAAAAAATCAACAGGAAAAAGTAGAGGATTAAAATGCCTATAAACAAGTCTAAATACTGGAATGAAGCTTTAGAAACCATCTCAAGAGCCGATCTTGAGGCAAAACAGCTCGAAGATCTCAAGGAGATTGTTGAATTTGCATACAACAACTCACCATACTACAAGAGATCATTTGATGCAGCTGGTGTAAAACCATCTGACATCAAGACCCTTAGAGATATCGAAAAATTCCCATTCATCAACAAGAAGACCCAGAGAGATACTCAGGGTGTAGGTTCATTCTTAGGTGAACTGTGCGCTGTACCAGAAGAGGACGTAGTATTTATTTCTACTTCATCAGGTTCAACTGGTGTTCCAACCATCTCACCTTTCACCGCAAAAGACTTTGATGAGTTCCAGGATACTGAAGCCCGCTGGTTCTGGCAGGTAGGCATGAGACCAAATGACCGTTACGTACACGCATTAAACTTCTCACTGTACGTAGGTGGTCCTGATGTTATTGGTGCTCAGAGAACCGGTGCATTATGCATTTGGGGTGGTACCCTTCCATCAGAAAGACTGTTATGGGTTCTTAAGACCTATCAGCCAACTGTGATCTGGACATCTCCATCATACGCATGGCAGCTTGGTGAAAAGGCTGTAAAGAGCGGTCTTGATCCTAAGAAAGATTTCAACATCAAGACTATTATCGTAGCAGGTGAGCTTGGTGGTTCTATCGATGCAACCCGTAAAGCAATTGAAGATCTGTGGGGTGCTCAGGTATATGACTTCTATGGTCTGTCAGACATCTTTGGTGCCTGTGCTGCAATGTGTGAGGCAAAAGATGGTCTTCACATCGCTGAAAACCACATCCTCGTTGAAACAGTTGATCCACAGACTGGAGAGGTTTTACCTCCAGGTTCAAAGGGTGAGTTCGTATTCACAACCTTACGCAAGCATGCACGTCCTTTAATCAGATTCCGCACAGGTGATATCGGCTGGATCGACACCACCAAGTGCAGCTGCGGTCGTACCCACGGCAGAATCCACGTTTTAGGTCGTAAGGATGACATGTTCATCGTTTCAGCTGTAAACGTATTCCCAAGTGACGTTGAGTCTGTTATCCGTTCAATTCCTGGTATTACCGGTGAATATCTCATCAGAATCTTTGAGAAGGATTTCACCTGCAAGTACTCAGTTGAAGTTGAAAAGAAATATGACAATACTGAAACTGATGAGGCAGTAGCTGATCTTGTACTCAAATCATTGAAGGCACGTATCGGTGTAAGACCATACACTGTAGTTGTTCACAAGGATGGTGATCTCAACACCCGTTCTGAGCACAAGTCAAAGCGTGTTATCGACGAGCGTTGCCACTAATTGAGTAACCACTAAAAAGAATAATGAGGCGAAAGCCTCATTATTTTTTTATACATTCCTTATTTTCAGTTTGTCTTCTGCAACATAAAGGTCTGATACTCAAGATCACTGAACTGTCTGTCTACCTGAATCAGGCCTATTACTGTACAGATAAGCATTGATATAGCAAAACCGTAGCCATAGTAGATAGGACCAAGATCAACTGTGATGTAAGAGAGAACAAAATTCAGAACTACCATTACAGAAGTTAAAATCAGAGCTGAATATCTCTTATCAAGATAATACATGACATTTAAAATCGACATTACAAGAACCTGCAGACTCACGCCTACAAGATCCACATAAAAAAGATTCAAATAAACCATATCGATTTGCAGGAAAGCCAAGATATCCTTTGCAAATACAAGAAGCAGCGCAAGAGTAATACCCTGAACTTTAAAAATCTTATAGAAACACTTGCGACATGAATTTACCATCTGATCTTTATACAGGGTAATGGTGTTTAAGGAACCTCCACTTCTTACAGCATCATAGAATTTAAGACAGTTCTCGGTAAAATCTGTCTCCATTCTCATAATAAACACAGCCATTCCAGGAACAACCGAAAGGTAAGCCAAGAATATAGGAAGATCATATATGTATGATGCTCTAAGTACATCTAACTGTGCATAAGAGGTTTCATTACGGAACCAGAAAACAAACTTGTCTGCCCATACTCCTAGGTTGTAGAAAAGTCCACAGAATACAAGAGAATAAAATACCTTGTTCTTATTTAAAAAATCAAAGTACACCATTCTGATGCCAGGGAATCGTCTTACCACCTGAAACAGGAAGCTGAATGTCAGAACAGCCTGTGAAATGAAGAAGATAGCCTCAAGACCGAGCAGTCCCATAGGAGGCATAGCCCAGGCTAAAAAGACCATAAGACCGTAACCAATAAAGATGGTAAATACTATTCTGTAGTACTCTTTCATACCGCTTAGAAAAATAATAATGATCCACTGATTGGTTAACAGTACAAATGAACCTAGAATACAGATTTTGGTTAAAGGCTCTATGGAAGGACAGAAATAAAGAACAATAGTTCCTAGAATACCAGATACGACAGAGAGCAGAAGCATTGCGCCAAAGAGATTAGGAACAATCCTTCTGTCCTCTCCTAAAAAGAGAGAATCAGCCACGAAGCGTGTAAACAGGATCTGAGCAAAGCCACTTATGATAAGCGAGCCTGCCATCATATATGTTACCGATATCAGAAACTGAATTATCAGATAGCTTGGATAAATCACACCAATACTGATAATACCAATCACAAGCAGTGCAAGAATTGAAAGTACCCATGGACCAGAACTTATGATGGCTGCAAGTCCATAAGCCTCCAGCACAGAGGTAAGAGTGTCTCTTTTTAAAATCTTACGGAGCTCAAACCCTATTCCCGCCATTCATGGCCTCCTGATATAAATCGGCATATGACTGATACATCATCTTCTGATCATAGCTTTGTAAAACACGGTTTCTGCCGGTATCTCCATATTTTCTCCATCTTTCAGGATCATTTAAAAGGAAATCAATCATCTGTACCCCCTGCATTGGGTTTGCAATTGATATGATTTCACCGGCACGACCTAAATTAGGAACTTCTGATGAGGCACCATATAATATTTCGCTGCAGGCACCAACATTGGTAGCTATACAAGGAACTCCTGCGCACATTGCCTCTAAAAGAACTAGAGGCTGAGCCTCAGAAATCGAGGTCAGCATCATTATGCCAATTTTAGGCATGATTTTTGTTACATCCTGATTGCCGGTAAATCTGATATGCTCTTCAAGGCCTAAGCTTGAGACAAGATTTTCACATTCTTTAACATACTTTGGATCCTCTTCTTTAGGACCGACAATCCAGCCTTCAAGATCAGGATAGAGTTTAACCGCACTTCTTATAGTTCTGATAAAGGTTTTGACATCCTTGATTGAAACTACACGGCCAACCAATGCTACCACGTGAGGTGGAGTTTCCTGCCTTAAACTGTATGCCTCTTCAAAGCGCTGAGTATTGATGCCATTTACTATGACAACACTTTTACTAGCATCAGCACCGTCTGCTATCTGCCTTTCTCTGTTACCTTCAAACAGTGCGGTAATTCTGAACGCCTCCTGATAGGCAGATTTACCAAGCTGAATAAAAAAGTTAATCCAGATCTTTCTTATGAGATCCATGCCTGAATGCATAGAAATATCTAAAGCGTCCGTCTTATTGCTAATCCAGGTAGCAAGTGAGAGATCGATTTTTCTCTCCTTGGTGTAAATGCCATGCTCGGTTAGGATATATGGAGTCTTGTTAAGACTGTGAGCAAGTGCTCCAAGGAAACCTGCGTACCCTGTTGAGATAGAATGAAGAGCTCTGCACTTAGGTAGTTTCACCGCAATTCTCGTAAGAGTGATTAGCGGTTGATAAATGGTACGGTAAGTCCAGAAATAATCAACAAACGAACCTTCACTGTCGACTTCATCATAGCGGTTTATCAGCACCTGCCATGAGTTTTCACTGTATAGGAAGTCATCCTCTGCATCAGGATCAGTACCAACATCAAGAGCAAACTGCCTTAACAGATCAGATGGTACTGGTGTTTTTGGAGTATCAAAATAGGATATGATTTTCTCCCAGTGCGCAAAACTGCGTCTGGTATGACGAGCAAGTTTTTTAACTAGAGAGCCTTCAGGAAGGATATAATGCATTTCCATACCGACTACATTGTCAGGTAGCGTGTATGCCATCTTTTTGTAACTGCTGCGCTGTCCGCCAATGAATACCAGATAGAAGGTGTGCTGTGGCATACCTGAAATAATCTGATGCACCCATGATGAGACACCGCCACGTACAAAAGGATAGGTTCCTTCCAGCAACATGCAGATATCGGCACTTTTACCAACCCCGAAACTTGCATCCCTGTGAAGAAGTGACTGTACTGCGTTTGACTTGGACTTGTTAAACAGTTTCACCCCAGTACTCCTTGATCATGGCTAGACGACTGCCTTCTGTGTAGTTAATCTTTTTAACCAGTTCTCTTACTTTCTTATAGTCATGTTTTCTGTAGGCGCACTCTGCCATATAAGGAATAACCTGACTTTCAAGCATCTTTGATTCCAAGGCTTTAGACAGACACTCATATGACCTGTCAACATTCCCAAGCTGCAAATGAATCCTTCCTCTTAAAAGATAGTAACGAGGGTGAGGGTTTAGCGATATTGCAGTATCACACCATTCTCCAGCCTGCTTTATATAGTGCTCCATAACCACACCGTCACTGATACCTAGATAGCACAGTTCCCAGAACTGCTGCGCGATATCAAAGGCAAGATCCGACTGAGGATGTTTTTTAAACTCGCTCTCAAAATTCTTGATGCAGTCAGTAAGTTCCTGCTCGATAGGATCAAGCTGGGAATAGGCCAGAAGTCTTACCTCATCTACAGGATCCCGGAGAGCTGTTTTATAAAAGGATATACGCTCATTTCTTGGTAATCTTGAAACTGAAGTGATAACCTCAGTTCTTTTATCAACTGACGGAGAATTCAAAAGAATATCTCTTAAGGCTCCTGTACCGAATTTTGTGTAATCAAGATTACCTGGATTTGCTGGAAGAGACTCTCTTATATTTTCTTTCCAAGTAACTTTAATGGAATTTAGCGGATGGTGCAGAGCATAAACTATGGCAATACTTGTACCGATGACACCTGCAATCGGTACAAAAAGAACAATCACAAAGAATAGACATACTGTTCTTGGTGTTGTAAGCACAAGATGCTGCGGTAAATGCTTATGTGCTGTAAAAGCATAAAAAAGGGCTGTTACAGCATGAATCAGCACGTAAACACTGATCGTTATGCTACATTCATATAATCCTGACAGTAAGCCTGCCGAGAGCACTTCACTAATAAAACTTAGTACACTTATCAAGATCAGCATCGGTTAATCCTAGTTTCTTAAGCTCAGTAACCAGTAAATCATTACCCTCATAGGCATCTAAGGGACCTATAAATTCAAGATCCTTATCATCAAGCTCATTGTGTCGTGCCTGCTCTTTTATTCTGTCCAAGAACATCTGAGCCTGAACAATGGAGGTCAAAGGCAGAAGTACAACAAGAACACTGTTACCATTCCCATCCTTTCGTGTCCAATAGATATCCGCACCTCGTCTTGAAGCTAATGTCTTGTCAAATAACTGCAGTGCTTCTTTTGTATGTCCCTTACAGAAAATAACGCTACTCTGCTCATGTCTTAAAACAGTTTCTGTAAAAACGTATTTTAAGTAACGCATAAAGGTATGTTTCTGGGAATGATCAATGACTGGTGCAATCACATCGTTTGACAGCATATCAGCAGCGTAATTTACAACAAGATTCAGAATAGAAATATTCTGCTCGGTCAGAGTAAAGAATTTAACCTCAGATACAATTACACAGCCAATGAGCTTCTCATCAGTGTTTTTAAGTGGAATACATAACTGATATTTGGATGAGTGAGCTGCATCATAGAAATCTACAGGGGAGAGCAGATGCTCTGTTTTAAGCATATCAAGAACCATAGGATCGCAGACATCTAGCTCCTGCATATTACCAATTTTCTCTAAAGCTTCAGGGTTAATCCTGCCCTTTTCATCGATAATGTAGAAGCCTGCCTCCTCAATCCCCACAATCTGAGCAAGAAGATACATCACTGGTGATGCCATCTTTTTGAGGCGCTCTTCTTGGGTTCTGTTTACCTGAGCTAGTTCATCAGAGATCTTTTCAAGCTCACTTATAGTTGATCGCAGACTTACTGTCTGCCCTGCCATTCTCTGTTCTAGCTGGTCATGTGAGGCTCTTAAGGTAAAGTAGTTCTGGGTAAACAGATCAAGCTTCTTTTTCATGAATGAGTAATCAAGATCGTTTCTATGCAGGCGCTCTTCCCACGCATCTCTGAATTCGCCTGCTATCATAACTACAATCAGAAGACCTACTGCCTTATAGAATGAGAATTCATTCATCAGATCCCATGATTTAGCATAAACAATAGTAATGAGAATACATAAGAGAGCACTTATAAAACCATATGAAAAACCGTAACGAAGTGCAATCAGGAGAACGAATACTAGTGGCCAGAAAAATGACTGAGAATTAGAAACGGTGTAAATAACACCCTCGTAGGAGATCTGCTCCTCAGTACCCATAGAAGAAGACCATAAGATGGCACTTATAAGAGAGAGCACTACAACTTCAGAAAAAGAGATCCAGATCTGCTTTGAACCTCTGGTGAAGAACTTGATCAGTTCCGATTTCAGCTGAACCTTAGTCATTTGCTTTCCA
Source organism: Succinivibrio sp. (assembly GCA_051885305.1). Taxonomy (GTDB): domain Bacteria; phylum Pseudomonadota; class Gammaproteobacteria; order Enterobacterales; family Succinivibrionaceae; genus Succinivibrio. The sequence continues at coordinate 23,715 of JBJEWY010000007.1, forward strand.
CACGGTTATTTAAAATTGATGTCATCAAAAATATTGGAGATCACGTTCTGACCTGAAGTATTGAGACTCTCACGACCAAATCCTGAACGAGAACCAGTCTTCTGATATACAACAGCACCAGATCTATCGCGGATCTCAACAGTGACAGAAACAACTGGCTCACCATCTAGACCTGACTTGTAGTTCCACTCATCAACGCTACCGGTTACCACATAGGTGTACTCAACAGACTTCATCCATTCAAGAGCCTGTTTGCGATCGAAGTTGTCATCTAGAAGGTCTTTTAAATCCAGTGCTTCATTTTCTGAATTGTAAGCAGTGTATCGCATCCCCTTCTCTTTCATCACAGAACTTACAATGGTCTCAACATTCTTTGACGCCATAGGGGTGTTTGAATGATTTACAAACGGAATCAGCACAAACTTATCATTCTGTCCAGCAATCAAAGATGATGAACCACTGTAGCTTGAGCATGCTGATAAGGCTATACATGCCATTGCCACGAGAATAAGATTTTTTTTCATAAACATGTCCTATATTAAAAACTGATTGAATAACTCAAAGAGGAACTGAAAAACTTTTCACCCTGTCTGTCTGCAGTCTGAGTGGCAAGCACAAAAGAGAGTTCGTCGGTTGGATAAAATACACTTGTGCCAACCCCCATTCTCAGCGAAATATCAGGTTTGCTTTCAGTAAAGTTGTAACCTGAGGAAACATCAATACTGTATCTAAATGATGGAACAGAAAATCCAGGCTCACCTACAGTACCGTGGGCAAGATTTACACCTATTGCAACATGACGGTAACTATCACTTAAATAGGTGGAACTTGATACATTGCCAAGGCCAAACTCAGTATTTGAATTGTTATACTGATTTGACTTGAGAAGATAATCATTTTCGAGTGAGTTCTTCTGCAATGATGCACTCAGATATACGGTTAAAGAAGGATCATTCAAAAATACAGGCGAGATTAAGGCTGCCTCAAGATCATATCCTGAGCCAAGAGTTTCCCCGAATCTAGTTTTGTACTGGTGACGTTTTACCCCAAGAAGTAGAGTCTCTTTTCCATATGGAGAGTAGCTGACAGAAGCACCTACATAACTATCTTTACCTAAAACACTCATCATGTGAGAGAGTGTTGAATGCTGATTTAAGGCGCCTTCTAAAGCAAACTCAAAGCGTGGATCAAACTTAAACTCAAATCTTGTCAAAATTCCGTTTCGGTTGTCACCGGCACCATCAGCAAAATCAGCCTTTGCTATGAATGTGTATTTTTCATTGGCACTATATGAAATCTCACCTTTTAGTCTCTTTTCATCTGCAATAGAACTTCTATCTAGGGCATCAGGAACATCACTACTCTGATACATTGAAGCTATCAGATACTCACCGTAAGCGTAAGGAGCGTGATAGCTTAATTCCTCTGATCTGACCCCCCATTTTGGAATTGCAGTATAGATAGCTTTTACAGAACGATGCATTGCAGCTCTGTCACTTGCAGCAAGAGATCTCAAAGCAACATCAGATGCCTTGCCGGTTTTACCGATATTTTTTATGGCAAGATCATAAGCATCGTAAGTGCGGTTGAGTTTCTTTAAGCCTTCATAAATAAGTGGTTTTTCGATACCACTCCCCTTTTCAAGAAGGTGTTCAATCTTCTGCCTGTCATTTGTCTTTATTGCAATAAGAAGTTCCTGATAATCAGGAAGCTCAAGATTAACTGCATTTCTGCTGTTTTTTAGAGTAACAGACTCAAGTACACGGTTTTGAGATAAAAGAACAGACAGATAATACTGCAGAGGCACTGAGACATTATCACTGTCTTTTAATGTAGTCTTCATAAGGTGCTGTGACTTCTCAATACCAATAAAAGTTGCTACAAGAGAAGATAATGTCACATTCTGATCTTCAAGCTTTAAAAGATCATCTGTTTTCTTTGATACTGCATACTTTCTGATTTTATAAGCTCTGTCAACCTCACCTTGCTCCTCATAAAGAGTTGCAATGGCTAAGATAGTCATCAGATCAGGATTTGAATTTCCCTCAAGATACTTCCTGTACCACATCAGGGACTCTTTGTTGTAGCCTATTGCCTGAGCCAGATTTGCAGCCACAAGATATGACGATGGGTTTCTTGCAAAGGCAAGGCGATATTTCTTATACAGGGATCTGGCTTCATCCGTTCTGTTAGTCAGGAGAGCAAGATTGCAAAGACCATCGATACCCTCAACGCTCTTTGGATCGTTTTTAATCATCTGCTCATAAAGAGATTTTGCCTCTTTATATTTCTTTAGAGAAATGGCCCTTGCAGCTCTGTATGATAAAACACCATTTGAACCATAAACAGGCTCACTGCTTATGGTTTCAAAAACTGTATCCAAAAACTTAGGATCACAGCTTAAGCCATAGTTTAAAAGTTCATACAAAAGAACTTCGTCTTTTTTAGTTCTATAGAGATCCAAAAGTCTTGAAGCATTGTCGCTGTTAACTTTTTCAATACTGTTTACAAGATAATAGGTATTTACAACAGATGATTCTCTGTCTAAGAGCGTATTCTGGACCTTTGCACTGAGTTTTCTGTCAGAACAGTACCAGGCTAGAGAAGCGGTGATATCAAGATACTCATCATCTGCATTCACCCAGTCATCAGGCATAATCATAGCCTTTAAAGCCTCGGTTTCACGGCCTGTCATCACATAGGCATTTGATGCGATCTTAGCCTCGAAGATTTCAGGCTTTCTGGTCTTTATCAGGGACTCAAATGCCAAAATGGTATTTTCATAATCGCAGTTATAAGAATATAACCTCAATTTATCTGATAGAAGCTGTGCATTTCTAGGGGTCTTTTCAAGGAGTTTTTCAACTCTTGAAAGGGTTTCTTCAGTACCATAGAACTTTTCACTACAGTCCACATAATCCTTGTATTCATCAGAAACAAGGCTCTTGTTTTCATATAACCTGTCATAGAACTTCAGCATTGATTCCATGTCAGCTAAAGCGCGGGACTCTGATAAACCAGCTCTTAAATCCTTCTGAGGAATCTCATAGTCAAGTTTTTTAAGACTGATCATCTGCATGTTTTCTAGCTCAGATCTCCATGCATACAAATCATGAATCTTATCTAGATATTCTAGCTTCGGATACTTCTCATTCAATGAGATGTATATCTTTACTGCAGATTCAAGATCTCCTCTGTTTATCATGATCCTAGCAAGTTCCCTGAAGTTATCCTCACTTGGATCAATAGAGCAGATCTTCTCCTGAAAAGTAAGACTTAAATCATAAAGACCTAAACGGTTTGCTGTATTTATTTCCTTTTTTACAAACTCAGGATCGTCAATAAGCTTCCCTTTATATTCACTGACGAAATCTTTAAACAATGTAGGATCAGTTGACTGTAGGTACAGAGAGAACAGAGCATCAGCATTTTCTAATGACTGCTCCTCAATAAAAATATCATAAAGATACTTTGAAGCCTCTTTGAAATTGCCTGAGCGAACAGCAAGAGCATACATTCTTTTCTGATGCCCGCTGTTCTGGATTTTTACTCTCTTTAAAAAGTCATAGGCACTGTCTGCCATTCCAACCGACAAAGAAATATCAGAAAGTTCAAAAAGCTGCTCATCAGTTAGATCCTTGACAGAAAAAGCCTTAATTTCAGCCCGAACTTTATCAAGGGTTTCATTTCTTGATTCATTATCAATAGAGCCTGCTAAAGCTATCTTGGTCTTGATATAGAGAATATATGTATCTGCCGTTCTGTTTCTTGAATTTTCAACAACAGTCGGAGCCAGAATCTCCATAACATCGTTGTATCTGCCCTTGTCATAATAAATCTTGGCTTTTAAATATGGGATCATCGGATCATCAGGATGAACCTTCTCAAGCTCATTTAAATAAACTAGCGACACTTCAGGAGACTGACCTGATGCAATCTTTTCTTCAAGAGAATTTGAAGTTGGAGTTAAAAAATAAATAGCAAGACCTGCCACAATAAAGAGAAGTGCAATAGTGGTCTTGCTTAAAAGATGAACCTGATTTTTCTGATTAAGTCTAAGTTTACTCATTATTCTCAAGCCTCTTATTTACAGATCAGTGTTCCTGATATGAGGCCTTTTTCCTCAGTCATAAAACGGTCATAAGAAGATTCTCTTTCATGATCAAAACCGATATTTGATACCATCTGACATCGGTTGTCTGACCACACTTCAAGATTTAAGGGAACGTATGACCTAAAGGAGAAATCAATTTTTTTACCTGAGACGTTCCATTTTTCTAAAATTCCGTTGGCGCTTTTAAGCATGCCGTTTGATTCTGGCTTTGATTTAAAGAAAACCTGGTTGCGCTTCTGCTTTAAGATAAGATAATTACCATCCTCACCAGGATTGAAACCAGCGATATCTCCAGCAGGATAACCGAATGATTTTGGAACTCTTACGGAGCGTACCCCAGATGAGTTGATATGCAGTCTGCCGCTTAAATCTCTTGAAAGACCTGTTTCATACAGAGTTCTGGCGCGAGTGGCATAATCAGAAATATAAAGTGGGGTCACCTTCTGTGACAATGCCCAAGTATAAAGGCTTTTCAGGGCTCGCAGAGAGGATTCATAGGTACCAGAATACATATGATAATAGATGCTTATGGTCTTAAGGCGTCTTGGACTGCCAGTTAATGCGTATGTTTCCTTGGCTCTTGCAAAGCCATCAAAATGCTCAGTCCATTCATTGGTATACACATTCTCGTTCATTTCCGGAGCATATACCTGAACAGCATCTTTATGCCAACACACGGTTGGAAAAACGTTGGTCAGTGACTCTTCACCCTTTTTGATGGTAGTGTTGGCTCCGTTCAGATTCAGAATACCGAGTCTGTCACTGCGCTCTACGATATCACCGCTTGGATTAGCAGCACCAGACCATAAAAACACTTTTACTTTTTTGCCCAAAGGAGCAAGATTCTTATTGATATATTCAACAGATCCTTCAAGCTCTTTTTTGTAATCAAGCTCGTAACCAGGAATCGGCAGATGCTCACCATATACCTTATTGGCATGCCTTAACGCAGGATCCCAATTGAAAGGGTGAGAGAAGGTGTGGGATGCAATTTCAACATTTGGCAGTTCAAATATCTTTCTGGCAACCGCTTCAAGTTTTTCAGAATCATTAGGATACATACCGTCTTTTGCAACTTCACCCTGAATAACGGATACGGTATGAGGAACATCTATTGCCTTGAATACATGCTCGTAGAGAACTTCACTTACAAGAGGTGAGCCTTTAAACCATGATTTTGACGGAAAACCATCTCCATCAACATGAGAGGTCAAAATTCTGAGGCCTGATTCTGTTGTCACATCCGCTGCAGGAATTTCAGGCAGATTAAGCGTGATTTTTAAAAATTTAAACGGATCAACAAGCCAGATATCCTGATTGTTGCTGAGTGAATCTGCTGGATATGGAGAAATGGCACCACCACCCCATGGAGTTTTAAAGGCGACAACAGACTGCTTGCCAGCTTTTCCCTCAACAAGGATCAGTTTCTCATAACCATTCCCCTCTTTGAGCCTCAGCTGTGAATAACCATCCAACGAACTGAGTTTCGGATTGATAATGCCCTTTGACAGTTCCTCATTACGAATGATCTTATAGGGAGGCTCAAGCAAGTTCTTATTGTCAATTCCAAGCAGTTTTAGGGTTTCATCCTTCTGTGGCATAGCCCCTAAAAAAAGGAAAGGGTAATTGTAAAGATTCTTCTGAATAAATTCTTCAAGTTCAGGATTATCTATATAGCTTGCACCATTTTCCAGATAGAATACAACCGCAGCGTAGCGGGTTTTATCAATAAGACTGTAATTCATGCTGTTGACATCTACAGCATCTACGGCGTAGCCCAAATACTCAAGAGGAGTGGTAAGTCTAGAGTGTACAGAACTCAAAATAAGAGATGAGAAACGAGCGTCATATAAGGCTAAAACTCGCTTTGGCACAGGATATACAGTTGAAGTACCAAAACCGTTTAGAAGACCATCTGTTACATATGGGGTATAACCTTTTGACAGGATCTTTTTAGCAAGCTCAGTCCTCTTTTTCTGATCCTGATCATCAAGATAATCAATTGCAATTACTTCAATCCCCTTTTTTCTGATATCAGAAAGCTTGGATTCAAGCCATTCTCTGTCATTCTCGCTTACAGTAGTATAGACACTGTTTTTATTATCAAAGCCACTGAATAAGGATTCAAAGGCTACTGCATCAGGTCTGAAATCGAGATCCAGAACAATTTCAAAACCGCGATTTAAAATCACACTTGGTAAAATCTTGTGAATGCTGTTTACAAGATTTTTTAAAGATGACACCTGCTCATTATAATATTCAGGATCCTTACTTCTATCAGTATAGAGATTGAAGCTGTCCAAGGTATCAAGGAAAAGACCATCAAAGCCACGTTTTTTTAGAGAAGATGCCTGTTTTAAAAGATAGCTACGCCAGTTTTCTGATGACACATCCATAACGGTGCTGTCCCAGTTTTCATTTTTAACCTTGACACTATCTTTTAGGTCATCACCAGGCTCTGTATCTAACTCTCCTACAGACAGGTACGCATAAACCCTGACTCCGGAATTTTTTAACTGTCTTATCTGACAATCTGTTACATTTTCAGGTTCTAATACAACTCGTTGATAATTAATAAGTTCACGAATCGAATCAACTTCATTGTAATAAAAACTGATTGATCTTAATGCTGAGGCATCTACCGTCATACAAAACGCAAATATGCCAATAGCAAGGATAGCTTTATATATTGTACCCACAGAAAACACATACCTTACGGTTTACACCGTAACTGCCAACACGTTCTTTTTGAATATTATTTTATAATGATATTTACTTGATCTTTAATAGAGATCATTCTGTTTAATCAAACTAAAACCGGATGATTATACAGTAAAGATTGGCATCTAAATGCTTTTAGATGCTATCAGTTTCAATAGTATGAGACAGATCTATATATTTCATTATACATAACATTTTTTCAAAACGAAGAACAAGATGAACTTAATTTCAGAACGGAATGTGTCAGTTGTGTCAAAAAAAATGTAAAATTGTACGGATAGTAAGTAAGGAATTTTTGAAAGGAAAGTCATGAGAGATCTTTTACAGTGTCGCGACGACATAGACAGAATCGATAACAGCATTTTAAAACTGCTTGCTGAACGCATGGATGTTGCAGGGGACATTGCTCGCTACAAACTTGCTCACAATCAGAGTATCAGTGATCCCGTCCGTGAACACTCTAAAATTCAGACTCTCAGAGAAAAATCAAAGAAACTGGGGCTGCCTTCATCATATATAACTGATCTGTTCAAAACCATCATCAAAAATACCTGTGCGGTTGAGCAACATTTAATAGTTGCAGAGGCCAACAACCGAACTGTTATCAGGGATACATCTGTTGCCTATTTAGGAACCAAAGGCTCGTACTCTCATGTAGCTACCTGCAAATATCTTGAAGGTTTTAAAGGCAATGTTGATGCAACAGGCTGTAGTTCTTTTGCCGAAATCGTAAGTCTTGTAGAAACTGGCAAATGTGAGTTCGGTGTACTGCCTGTGGAAAATTCAAGTTCTGGATCAATCAATGATGTTTTAGATGCTATCCAGAATACAAAGGCATCTATTGTAGGCGAACTGTTCGTGCCTATTGATCACTGCGTAATGGGTGTTGCCAATATAGATGTAGCTGAAATCACTGATGTCTACTCTCACCCTCAGCCTATTACCCAGTGCTCAAATTGGTTAAGACAGCAGCTGCCAAATGCAGCCATTCACTATACTAAGGCTTCATCAGAGGCAATGGAACTTGTAAAAAGCATGAATGATCCAAAGCATGTAGCGCTTGGAAGTCATATGGCAACTTCTTTCTACGGACTTATCCCTTTAGTAGACAACATTGCCAACAATCCACACAATTTCACAAGATTTATTGTCATCTCCATGACACCTCTTGTTGTTCCAGAGACAATTCCTGCAAAAACTTCTCTCTCATTCAGTGTGCAGAAATATCAGCCAGGTTCTCTTATCAAGGTACTAAATGAGTTTTCCCAAAAGAATCTAAACATCACCAAGCTTATCTCACGTCCAAGGATTGATGAGAACCGTGATACCTGGGAAGAGATCTTCTTTGCTGATGTTGAGGCTAATATCAACTCTCCTGCTATGCAGGATATTCTTGAGAATATAAGACCGTTTACCACGGCATTGAAAGTTTTAGGATGCTACGCATCTGATGTTTCAGGAAAGAAGCAGTAACAAGAAACTAAAGTTCTATGAGTTAAAAAGGCTTGTCTTTTAAAGGCAAGCCTTTTTTCATGATTGTGCTAGATAATCTTTGACATCCAGAGACCATGGAGATTGCAGTATGCATACACAGCTACAGGATGATCGGCATCAGCAAGACCAAAGGTATATTCAGCAGAATCAAATTCTGGTGAAAGGTACTTTATCTGCAGTCCCTGAGTGCTTTCTAAGGCAATCCATTCAATATAATGATCATCTGTCATAGGATGAGGAACTGAACCAACCTTCACTGTAACTTCACTGCCTTTGATATCAAATACAGGAACATGCTTTTCTTTTGCTCCATCTGATATTCCAGGAATAAGTTCTTCCATTGTTTTATCACAGCAGACAACTTTTATTCCGCTGTCTTTAAGTTTGGTAATGATATTACCGCAGACACTGCATTTATAGAATTTGACGCTCATATGTGTTTCCTTATGAATGTTAACTTGTATAAAAATATTAGTTCCAATAATGCACAGAAAACTGACAAAGGTTTTCGTGTGATAAACACTTGCACTTTTATTTCAGAGCGTTTCATAAATGCGATAGCAGGAAACAAACAGTTATATAGGTAAAGACTCAGACTCTTTTCATTCATACCTATATAGGACGATCCTCTTAAAATTTGATATTTATCAATGATATATAAACATAATTGAGATTACTATCTCAATATCCTCCATAAAACTGCAATCTTCACGGTCAAAGGCTTATATTCAGAACCATAGAGGCTTGATATAAGGAGTGTTTCTATGTTAATTGCAGAATTTATTTTCCTTCTGATGATGCTCTATATAGGAAGCAGATTTGGAGGTATTGGTCTTGGTGTCATATCAGGTATTGGTCTGACAATTGAAGTATTTATTTTAAGAATGCCTCCTGCTTCTGCTCCGGTACAGGTTATGCTGATCATTATTGCGGTAGTAAGCTGTGCTGCAATTCTTGAAGCTGCCGGTGGTCTTAAATATATGCTTCAGATAGCTGAACGCATATTAAGAAAGCACCCAAAAAGAATTACAATCTTAGGACCTCTATCAACATATATCATGTCAATTATGCTCGGTACTGGTCATGCTGTATATTCAATCATGCCAATTATCGGCGATATTGCTCTCAAAAACAAAGTACGCCCTGAAAGACCAATGGCAGCAGCATCTGTTTCATCTCAGCTTGCTCTTACTGGCTCTCCAATTTCTGCTGTTGTTGCCTGCTATCTTGGAAAAGATGTTCTGCAGATCCCAGGACTTGAAGATCTCAATCTTTTGAATATTCTGTCTGTCACCTTCCCTGCAACACTTATTGGTGTTTTAGCACTGTCGTTATATTCAAATTTCAGAGGCAAAGAATTAGATGACGATCCAGAGTATCAGAAGAAACTGGAGGATCCTGAATTCAGAAGTGAAATTGAAAACTCATCACATACATCATTAAATGAGGTGGTTCCTTTTTCAGCTAAGTTATCAGTTTACCTGTTCCTCCTGTCACTTGTGACAATCGTACTGATTGCTGTATTTCCTGAAATAAGAACAATAGGAGAAAATTCTAAACCAATCAGCATGGGTATCATCATCCAGATGATGATGCTGGCCTTCGGTGCAATTATTCTTATTGCAAGCAAGGTTCCTGTAAAGAATGTTGCAAACGGTGTGGTATTCAAATCAGGAATGACAGCCTGTATTGCAATTTTCGGTATCGCCTGGATGTCAGATACCTATTTTTCCTATGCAATGCCTCAGTTCAAAGCCGCAATAACTGGTATGGTAAATGACTATCCTTGGACTTTTGCATTCGCTCTGTTTGCTGTATCTGTTGTAGTCAACTCTCAGGCAGCAACTGCCAAAATTCTGCTTCCTGTAGCTGTGGCAATCGGCTTACCTGGACCTGTTCTGATTGGTCTGATGCCTGCAACCTACGCATACTTCTTCATTCCAAACTATCCATCAGATATCGCTACAGTTAACTTCGATCTGACAGGAACAACTAAGATTGGTAAATACTATTTCAACCACTCATTCATGTTCCCTGGACTGATTGGTGTTGTAGTAGCCTGTGTGGTTGGTTTAGGTCTTGCACAGATTTTAATCGCTTAAACAGAAAACAGCGCCTGTACCTTCAGCAGGCGCTGATATATTGATTGCTGAATAATTCAATTATGTTCCCTCTTTAATTCAGCAACGCCACCTAGGGATGCAGACAAAATCTACGACACCTAAAAGAAGTGGTCTACAGCGCATTCCAGCAAATTACAGCTGCATTAGAGCTCTATGACAAACCAAAAAACGTTTGAACAAAATTAACCTTATTTGAGATCGCAACGTGATCGCATTTTTGTGATCGCTTTATGCGATCACAAACGGAAATCTGATAATAAGTAAAATTTAAAGCAATCTCTTTGATTAAGAAACAATAATCTACTGAAACTTATTGATACTATTTGAATACTTTTGAATAGGGAGTTTCGAAGCGAGTGGTGCGGGAGAAGAGACTCGAACTCTTACACACAAGGCGCCAGAACCTAAATCTGGTGCGTCTACCAATTTCGCCACTCCCGCAAGCACGAAACTTTTAAGATGGGGTGGCTAAAGGGGCTCGAACCCTTGACAACCGGAATCACAATCCGGGACTCTACCAACTGAGCTATAGCCACCATCGGAACTGTTAAATCATTATCTGGCGCGTCCTAGAGGAATCGAACCTCTGACCCACAGCTTAGAAGGCTGTTGCTCTATCCAACTGAGCTAAGGACGCAAAGCCCATGGATAAATAGGACTTATCCTTTCTCTTCTGTACCAGGCGGTACAGCGATTTAACGGGGCTTATGATACAAGAGTGAGGTTACTTCGTCAACATTTTTTTATATTTTTTTAACAGTTAAGGATCGGAAACAGATTTTATATACAGCCCGAAGCGTATTTAACTCCAAGCAAGGACCTAAGATATACTGAAACGACATCTTAGTTTTAGACTTTTCCATAATTTTATCTTTGCTGATAAGTCGATTTGATGTGCATTTGATACAATTAGCGCAACTTGAAATTTAATGGTGCTCAAGATGATTGTTGGTATACCTCTATATGAATTTGTAATCACTGTAATAGCCTTAGTCCTATGCGGAGTGGTTGCTGGATTTTTAGCCGGACTTCTGGGAATCGGAGGTGGAATTGTATTTGTTCCATGCTTTTTCTTTTTGTTTACTGGATTCTTTCACATCTCCCCTGATGTTGCCATTGTGGTTGCAACAGGAACTTCGCTTTTATGCATGATCCCTACTTCAATTTCTGCAGCAAGATCTCAGTACAGAAAAGGTAACAGTGATCTTGAAGTTATAAAACAGTGGTCTATTTTCATGCTTTTAGGAGTTACTGTTGGTATTCTAGTATCAAAGTATATTGGTGGTGCCTGGTTAACTCTGCTTTTTGGATCTGTAATGATCCTAAACTCAATAAATACCCTGTTCAGAGCAAAAGCAAAACCTGCCTTTGCATCACTTCCTGGCAGATTCGGACAGTCAATTATTTCATTCTGTATCGCCTGTTTCTCATCAATGCTTGGTATCGGTGGCGGTACGCTTACAGTACCTGTTCTCACTGCCTGTTCTGTACCCCCACATAAAGCAATAGGTACCTCATCTGCAGTATCACTTTTTGTATGTGTACCTGGTGCGATTCTGATGATGCTGACAAATGAAACTAGAGCAGGTTCCCCTATCGGCACCTATGGTCTTGTAAATGTTCTAGCAGCAATGTGCGTTGTCCCTGTATCATATTTATGCGCACCTTTAGGAGTCAATGTAGGAAAAAACATACAGCCTGCAACATTAAAACGCATTTTTGCTGTGGCTTTGTTTATAATTAGCGCCAACATGCTTTATAAGGGAATCAGCTATTATGCCGAAAAATTCTCATATGAAGACAGTATTGTTCAGACAGCTGAGCAGACTGACACAAACAGTTTAGATGATCAGATCCAGAATCAGTAACGGAGATATTCATGGAAGCAAAAATTATTGACGGAAAGGCAATCGCAAAAGACCTTCGTGCATCACTCAAAGTAGAGGTTGATAGAAAGGTAGCTGAAGGCAAAAGACGTCCAGGTCTTGCTGTAGTTCTGGTTGGCTCTGATCCTGCATCTCAGATTTATGTCCGTAATAAGCGTAAAGCCTGTGAGGAAGTCGGTATTAAATCATTTGCCTATGATTTGGATGCTAATATCACACAGGAACAGCTTGATAAGGTTATTGATGAATTAAATGAGAATCCAGATGTAGATGGTATTCTTGTGCAGTTCCCATTACCAGCACATCTTGATGAATCAAGAGTTGTTGAAAAAATATCTTCATCAAAGGATGTTGATGGGTTCCACCCATACAATGTAGGTCGTCTGGTACAGAGAATTCCTTACATCTGCGCCTGCACCCCTCACGGTGTAATGACACTTCTGCATAAAACCTTAGGTGATGATCTCAAAGGTCTGAATGCAGTTGTTGTTGGTGCTTCCAATATCGTTGGTCGCCCTATGGCATTAGAATTACTGCTTGCCGGCTGTACCACCACAGTAACCCACCGTTTCTCAAAACCAGAAGATCAGAAAGCGCTGATCTCAAATGCCGATATCGTGGTTGTAGCTGTAGGTAAGCCTAAATTCCTAGATGGTAATCTCATCAAGGATGGAGCAACTGTAATTGATGTTGGTATCAACCGTTTAGATGACGGTTCACTCTGCGGTGACGTTGACTTTGAGACAGCATCAAAGCACGCTGCCCACATCACTCCTGTTCCTGGTGGCGTAGGACCTATGACCATTGCTACTCTGATGCAGAACACCATTACAGCTTATTTAAGCCACATTTAATCTCTAAAAAAAAAGGGCAGCGTGCGCTGCCCTTTTTTTGTCTGAATACTTACTGTATTAGAAAGTATAGTTTAAGGTGCAATAGAGAAGAGTATTAGCTAAATGAGCGGACTCATCCCATTTATTTTCATCTCTATCCTTATAGGTAAAACTTGCAGTATTATAGAAGTAGTCAAAACCTGCGCGAATAGCAAAATTCTGAGTAAACGCATACTGACCGCCAACACCTAATACGATGCCTCCGGTTACTGAATCACCATCAAGGCCATCAATATCACAGTGATTCAAAGTACCACCGACCTTGGCAAATACTTCAGAACCTATATTATCGAAACTGTAATTAAACTTGGCATAAAGTTCAAATACATTTATATCAGCATCAAATTTATAAGTATTGTACTGATCTACTGCTCTGTAGCCATTGTATATACGGTAATACTCTTTTACCTTGAATGAACCTGAATCAAGACGGTTGTATCCAACACCTACAGACAGCCAGGTTTTAAAATTGTATTCACCAAAAATCTTGAAACCGGTTCCTGTCATATCACCATCATCTGCAGTTGCATTACGATAGTAAAAGCCGTTGAATACGGTCAGATTGTCCATGTCCTGAACATTTCCTTTTACATGACCTAAACCAAGACCTACTACCCATGAATCAGGAACAGCAGCTGTAGAGGTTGCTGTATAAAACACAGATGAAAGAACAAGAGCACATAGTGTTTTTTTCATAATGTCATCCTCAACAAACTAGGCGTAGATTTTTACATCCACGCCCTCTAGCATATTTGACCGATTGAACTACATCAGATTGATAATAGATTAACCTACCAGATTATCAATATTTGAAATGGAAACATCAGGATTTACATCCTTGGCATAATCAACGCCTTCCACATCAAAGCCGAACAACTGCAGGAACTGCTTCTTGTAATCAGCATAATCAGTCTTGTCAAAGAGATTGTCTGTAGTAACTGTAGGCCAGATCTCCTTGCACTTACCCTGTACTGAATCGCGAAGCTCCCAGCTGTCCATACGGATTCTGCCTTCCTCGTCAATTTCAGGACGTGAACCATAAAGAGCATCAGCAAACAGTCTCTGAATGTGCTCAATTACAGACTCATAAATTCCCTGCTCTCTCATTACCTTAAAGCAGATTGAAATATAAAGAGGCATTACAGGAATTGCAGATGAAGCCTGAGTTACAACACTCTTTAATACGGCAACACGTGCCTCACCGTTAACAGCTGCAAGACGGCTGGTATTTGCCTTGGCAGCTCTGTCCAAATCCTCTTTTGCTTTACCAAGAGCACCGTGCCAGTAGATTGGCCAGGTGATCTCTGTGCCAATGTAGCTGTATGCTACAGTCTTAAAGCCATCTGCAAGAACACCTGCATTCATTAAAGCTTCAATCCATAACTCCCAGTCCTGACCGCCCATAACCTTAACTGTGCTGTCAATTTCCTCCTGAGTAGCAGGCTCTAATGAAGAGGTAATGATCTCGTTCTTATTGGTATCAATAGCAGTTGATGTGTAGGTCTGACCGATTGGCTTGAGTGAAGATCTTACAACTTCACCTGTACCTGGCATCTTGCGGACAGGTGCTGCTAGAGAATAAACAACAAGATCAATCTTGCCTAAATCCTTTTTGATGATATCAATTACATGCTCACGAGTTTCATCAGCAAAAGCATCAGCATTGACATTCTTTGCGTATAAACCTGCTTCTTCAGCATACTTGGTAAAAGCAGCGGTATTGTACCAACCAGCTGTTCCAGGACGCTTTTCAGTACCAGCTTTTTCAAAGAAAACACCGATGGTTGCTGCACCAGAACCAAATGCAGCAGAAATTCTTGATGCTAAACCATAACCTGTTGATGCGCCAATAACCAAAACTTTCTTAGGACCGTTGGCAACAGTACCTTTACTCTTTACAAGATTAATCTGTTCTAAAACGTTGGCATCACAACCTGTTGGATGAGTGGTAACACAGATAAAACCACGTGCCTTTGGTTCAATAATCATGAAATATCTCCTTAATGGCGCACCTGCGCCTGAAATCTGAGGCTGATTTTATCATATTATTGCTTTTTATTACCTACTATCGTGACAAAGTGCATTCTTGGTCTATTTATATTTTTTAGCCATGTTACAAAGTTGTATAATACCGGGCGTATTATTTAAGTTAAGAAACAGAAAATGAAGAAAATTGTTAAAGTCCTGACTGTGGCAGCTCTTTTATATTCTGCCCAGTCCCATGCAATCAAAGCTCGTTCAACCCCTATTCCAGGTACCCAAGTTGGAGTTGCCTACATGCTGCCGGATGACAGCAAAATCTATGGTCAGAATTTTGATACCTACATGCATCCAGCATCAACTCTAAAAGTAATCACAGGTCTTGCAGCAATCCTGTATTTAGGCCATGACTACACCTTTAAGACTACTCTTGAGGTTGCACCTCAAAGTGCTACAGCTGATGGCAAAATCAAAACTGATGCAAACGGAAACCTCAACTCTGATGTCGTAATAAGGTTTACAGGAGATCCTAGTTTTACTGCAAAACATTACCAAACTCTTCTGCATACTCTTAAGACAAATAAGGTAAAAAGAATTGCAGGCGACATCATTATTGATGTCAGCCGTTTTGGCGGTATGACAAGAGGAAACGGCTGGTCATGGGATGACACCCCTATCTGCTTTACAGCACCAGCAGGCGCTGCCATCATCAACAAGAACTGTGTCTTTGCTCAGCTGCAGCCTCAGGGCAAGGGTGTTGTTGCAAAACCAGTGCTCTCATCATCAAGCCCTATTACTCTGACATCTGACGCTGTAGGTGTTGAAGCATCAAGCTACGGTGGGAACTGTGAGCTTCAGGCAGATCTCTACATGAACAACGAATATCACATCACTGGCTGTGTACCTATTTCAGCAAACAACAAGCCATGGCCTTTATCACTGTCAGTATCAGATCCCGATGCCTGGGCAAAAGACTGGACCGCCAATATCTTAAAAGGCCAGAATATAACATACAACAACATCAAGGTTAGTCACTCAAAAACTGAAGGATATGCTGCTGTTGGCATGATCGAATCAAAGCCTCTGTCTGATATCACCAGATACATGCTGCACCGCTCAAACAATCTGTACGCTGATGCAATTGCAAAGACAGTTGCAGCAGAATACTACAAACTCCCTGCTACCTATCCAAGAACTGTTCGTGCCCTGCGATCTGTATTGTCTCGCTACGCAAATATTGATCTTGGGAACAGTTATCTTGTGGATGGAAACGGACTGTCACCACATAATCTTGTAACCCCACACAAGATGCTAGAGATACTGCAGTTCATCAATATCAACAATGAAAAGATTCACTTTATTGAACTTTTACCTGTTGCAGATGAATCAGGTACTCTGCACTGGAGATCTTCTACAAGAAATCCTCCTTTAGGAAAAAATGTTACTGCAAAGACTGGTACCATTCAGAATGTTTCAAATCTCATGGGTTTCATGAAAACAAAAACAGGAAAGAGAATACCGTTTGTTTTCTACACAAACTCAATATCCTACGATCAGAAGACAAGAGATCTGGTCAAGTATCATAAAATCGCCTCACCTCACCTAGGTTACGAGAGATACGTACTTGAACAGATCTATGACGAAAAGGTAATGGGACGAGACTTCTGATAAGTGTGTACATATGCCAGGTTCGCCTGGCTGTTAGAGCATCATGCAGATAAGAGAATTCAAAAAAGAAGATGCACCGCATCTATATGAGCTTTTCTTTGAAACCGTACATACGGTAAATGCCTTAGATTACACAAAAGAACAGTGTGATGCTTGGTGTGACAGACTAAAAGATCCTGCCTTGTGGCTTTTATCATTTAAAGACAGCTATACCCTGATTGCAATACAAAACGGATTGATAGTTGGATTTGGTGATATAAGAGCGGATGGCTATCTTGACAGACTTTTTGTAAAAAGTGATCTTGTAGGACAGGGAATAGGCTCAAAGCTTCTAAATGCTCTTGAACAGAGTATCGGATTTAAAGAGAAATTCACTGTTGAGGCATCTGTCAGCGCAGTTTCCTTTTTTGAAAAACACGGCTATAAAAAGGTTCGATCACAACTCGTACACAGAGGAAACACCTCACTTAAAAACTATCTTATGGAAAAAATCCTGCCGTAGTACGCCCTTTTTGCATATCACAATGCACTAAAATCCCAATTTGTAGTAAGATTATTCCACTCAAAACCAAATTTAACAATAATCGGATCAGAATATGAAACTATTACAGAAATCTCATAAGCTCGACAATGTCTGCTATGACATCAGAGGCAAAATCCATCAGGAAGCAATGCGAATGGAAGAGGAAGGTCAGAGGATCTTAAGACTCAACATCGGCAACACCGCGCCTTTTGGTTTTGAGGCCCCTGAAGAGGTCGTGCGTGACGTGATCCGTAACCTTCCGAATTCACAGGGTTATTGTGAATCCAATGGTATTTTCTCAGCCCGCAAGGCCATTGCACAGTACTATCAGCAGAAAGGTCTTAAAAATGTGGACGCTGACAATGTGTTTATAGGTAATGGCGCAAGTGAGCTTATTACTATGACCATGAACGCCCTCTTAAACAACGGCGACGAGGTCTTAGTTCCTGCACCTGACTACCCTTTATGGACTGCTGCTATCAATCTGGCTGGCGGCAAGGCTGTTCATTACATCTGTGATGAGCAGGCAAACTGGTATCCGGATCTTGATGATATCAAAAAGAAGTTAACAAACCGTACAGTCGGTATTGTGCTTATCAATCCTAACAATCCTACAGGCTCTGTATACCCTACTCCTGTACTTCAGGAGATTGTGGAGTTTGCAAGGGCAAACGATCTTGTGATCTTCTCAGATGAGATCTACGACAAGATCCTCTATGATGACGTAGCCCACAGAAGTATCTGTACACTTGCTGATGACGTAACCGTCATCACTTTCAACGGTCTGTCAAAAGTGTACCGCGCCTGTGGTTTCAGAATGGGATGGATCCTGGTAACAGGTCCTGAAAAGCGCAATCATGGTTTTGTTGATGGAATAAAACTCATGATGGCCATGAGATTATGCGCCAATGTACCACTGCAGCATGCCATTCAGACAGCTCTAGGTGGCTATCAGAGTATCAATGAACTGATAATTCCAGGCGGAAGACTCTATGAGCAGCGTACCGCCATGTATGACAGGCTCAATGCCATTGACGGCATCACAGTGGTTAAACCTCATGGTGCTCTGTATATGTTCCCTAAGCTTGATAAGAAGTTCAATATCAAAGACGATCAGAAATTTGCCATGGATCTTTTAAGACAGGAAAAAATGCTGATTGTGCAGGGTACTGGTTTCAACTGGCCTGAACCAAACCACTTCCGTATGGTATTCCTTCCAAGTATCGACATAATCAACGATGCATGTGACAGGCTTGAGCACTTCCTCAAGACATACAGGCAGTAATCATAGCGGGGGTTACCCCGCTTCTTTGTGAGAAATTCATGGACAGTAAATCCGTAAGTTTTTTAACTGGCCACACCGGAAAAGTTACCCATGCTGTGATCCCAATTGAGTTATACAGGCAGCTTCTGTCAGTGCGTTCTCTTTTAGGATCAGTTGGCAGAAGCAGTGCTGATGAGATCTATACACTCAATGTCAGAAACGTAACTGCAAGAGGTTATCCAACAGGCTCTAAAGTAAAACCCGGATTTCTGGTTTTGAAAGGCTCTCAGGTAGTCCTGATAGAAAAAGACTCTGTCCCTGAACATATTAAAAACATTCGCGAAAGCTATCTTGGAGATGGTACCTTTGAACTTGATGCTGAACATAACTGCTTTGTTCTAACAAAGGATCTTCAGTTCAAAAGTCCAAGTGCGGCGGCTGCAATTATTGCTGGCACTGTAAGAGCAGGTCCTGATGTATGGTTAAACAGTGAAGGATTTTCCCTGAAGGAATCAGGCTTTTACAGAAAAAGCAGAACTAAAAGAATTAATTCCAATTAAGAGGTCATTATGCCATTTGATAAGAACCCAAATTCACCTAAACGCGGTTTTAAACCTCGCGGACAGGGTGGGCATCATGTAAAAGACGGTGCCAGACAGTCCCCTGACAGAGCAAATTCAAGACGTTTTGACTCCAAAAAAGCTGAAGGTGAAAGACAGCAGTTTAAACCTCATTTCAATAAACAAAGACCTCAAAGACGAGAAGAATCAGGATTTGATACCCAAGAGCAGCATACAGAATATGTAAGGCGCAAGGGATTTTCTCCTTTCCAGTTAAGACTTGTAAACTCTATTCTTGAGGATGTGCTTGTAATGCACAACTCACTAGACAGAGCCTATGCCTACTGGTTTAACAAGGTCAAATTAGAGCCTGTAGAGCAGGGCTTTTTAATCAGACAGATTAACTACATGTTCTCAAGACTTTCAATGTTTGCCTATGTTGCATCTCTTAAGAGACCATCAGATTTTGAACGTCATGTAGGACGCCTTGTATTCTCATATTGCGCCATGAAAGACTGGCCTCTTCCAGAACTTGAAGGTGAAGAAGGTTTTGACAGACGTGGTCTAAAAAAGAGACTAGCTGAGGCTTTAGATAATCCCCTGTTTAACGACGGCTGTCCTGTTTGGCTTGAAGAACTTGGACGCAATGAGCTTAAACACGCCTGGGATAATGAAAGAAAAGCCTTAGGTGAGGAATCAAAGCGCTTTATTAGAACCAATACCCTGAAAACCACACGTGATGAATTAGCTCACCTTTTGACAGTTGAGGGTGTGGTCACAAAACCTGTTGCAGGTTCACCTCTTGCCTTAGAGGTAACCTCAAGTGCAGCATTATTCAGGACAAAATGCTTTAAAGACGGACTTTTTGAGCAGCAGGATGCTGGATCTCAGCTCATCGGATCCTTTGTGGATGCAAAAGCAGGAGAAAGAGTAATTGACGCCTGCGCAGGATCTGGCGGTAAAACCCTGCAACTTGCTGCCTCCATGCAGGGCAAGGGTGTCATTATTGCCATGGATACTGAGCAGTGGAAACTTGACGATCTCAAAAAGAGAGCAAGACGTGCTGGAGCATTCAATATTGAGCCTCGTCTTATTGACTCAACCAAGGTCATCAAGCGTATGGCAGAAAGTGCTGATAGAGTTTTAATTGATGCACCATGCTCTGGTACTGGTGTAATAAGACGTATGCCAGATTCTAAATGGCGTGACGGTCGTGAGCACTTAAATGAAATCAGAGAAATACAGAAGGATATCCTTGAGCGTTACAGCAAAATGGTAAAGGTAGGCGGATTTGTAATATACTCAACCTGCTCCATTATGCCATCTGAAAATGAAAAACAGATTGAAACCTTCCTTGAGAACAACAAGGAGAGTTTTGAACTTGTTGAGGATAAACATGTAATGCCATCATCTGGTTTTGATGGTTTCTACATGGCAAAACTAAAACGTATCAAATAAAAAAGGAGAGCTTACAACGCTCCCCTTTTAAAGGACTCATTGCTGAGTCCTTTTTTCTTGCCTTAATTAAAAGCCTTCACGTCTTCCTGAAGTATGGAATGAACGTCCATTGCCACGTGAAGAACCGCGCTCAAACTTAAGTCCTGGTCTTCCACCTTTTGAACGACGATCTTTTCTCTCGCCTTCAAAATTCTTGAAGTCTCGACCTGAACGTGGGCCCTGTCTGTCAAAGTCACGTGAGCGTTCACGTGATCTGCCACGAGGTGGCTCTGCAGTGTACTCACGAAGCTCTAAAGCTCTGCCGCAAACTCTTGCCTTATACAGGATCTCCATGGTCTCATGAGGCATGCCCTCTGGAAGATCAACAGTAGTAAAGGTGTCAAAGATTGAGATCTCACCAATATACTTGGATTCGATATTACCCTCATTGGCAATTGCACCTACAATCTGACCTGGCTTTACACCATCCTTATGACCTACGGCAACACGGAAGCGTACCATATTCATATCAGGGAACTGACGAAGAGGAGCTGCCTTTGAAGAAGGCAGAGACTTGCGATCACCGTGCCCCTTGGAATCACCTCTTCTGTTTGAGCGATCTTCATCATCAAAGGTTCTCATTGCAGGCTCTGGCTTTGACTCATCTAAAAGCAGAGTACCATCTTTCTGAACCATCTTGGCAAGAGCGGCACATAATGTTTCAACTTCAATTGAATCATCGGAGAGAAGTTCAGAGATCACTTCCTCATACATCTCTAGACCACCTTCTTCTATGGTCTCTAGAACCTGATTCTTGAAGTTCATGAGACGGGCCTTATTGACATCAGCAACTGATGGCATCTGCATAGGCTCGATTCTCTGACCTGTTACACGCTCAATCATGCGCAGAGCACGGCGCTCACGTGGAGAAACAAAAAGGATAGCCTCACCAGTACGTCCGGCACGACCTGTTCTGCCGATACGGTGAACATATGACTCGGCATCGTATGGAATATCATAATTGAATACGTGAGTGATTCTGTCGACATCAAGACCACGGGCTGCAACGTCAGTTGCAATGATAATATCAAGCTGACTCTTCTTAAGTCTTTCAATGATCTTCTCGCGCTGGCGCTGCGGAATATCACCATGAAGAGCAGCACAGGCAAAACCTCGGCCCATAAGTCTTGTGGAAACATCCTCGGCATCAGTCTTGGTACGTACGAAGACAATCACTGCATCGTACTCCTCAACTTCTAAAATTCTGGTCATTGCATCAATCTTGTGGGCACCTGATGCAATCCAGTAACGCTGATGTACGGTTGTTGCAGTGGTAGTCTTTGACTCAATGCGCACATCTTCTGGATCTGTAAGATGCTGTTTTGCAATCTTGGCAATTACAGGTGGCATGGTTGCAGAGAATAAAGCTGTCTGACGGTCTTCTGGGGTATTACTTAAAATCCAGTCAACATCATCGATAAAGCCCATGCGCAGCATTTCATCTGCCTCATCAATTACCATATAGGACAGATTTGAAAGATCAACTTTGCCTCGCTCAATCAGATCGATTAGACGTCCAGGGGTTGCAACTACAACCTGAGAGCCGTGTCTTAAAGTACGGATCTGGTTCTCATATGAGGCACCACCATAAATTGGAGCCACATGGAAATCTTTTAAATACTTTGCAAAGCTCTGACAGGCCTCAGATACCTGAATTGCAAGCTCACGGGTTGGTTCCAGAATCAATGCCTGAATATAAGGCTTTTTGGTATTGATCTTTGAGAGAATAGGTAATGAGAAGGCTGCAGTCTTGCCAGTACCGGTCTGGGCCTGACCAATCATATCTCTGCCTTCGAGGACAACAGGAATTGAACGCTCCTGAATAGGGGTTGGAGATTCAAAACCTAAATCATGCACAGCCTTTAGAACTTCTTTTGAGAGTTTTAAGTCGTCAAAAGTTACAAGCTTCTCATCCTGCTCGTTATAATCTTGCATTAAAAGGCTCTCATCTGCGCCAACGGTTGTTTGAATATCCTGATTATTTAAATCTGACATAATATCTCCTGATAGTCTGAGGAGAGTCTTAACTGCAAAGATGCATCAAAATAACAGACACAAATGCTATAGATATACGCACTTTTGAGCTTTAACTTAATTCTAAGAGCAGAACTGATGATTAAGATAAGGCAGCAGAGACTGCCATTGTTCCCGTCATAAAACCGTGATAGTGTCACACACCAGTGAAGCTCACCGCTAAAAAAAGACCCGCCTCGATTAATAATGTGCGCGTATTATATAAAAATGTGACGTACTTTTCAAATCTAAACGTTTTCAGTTCAGTTTTTAAGGTATAAAAGGCTGGCAATAGGAAAGATAATCATCAAAAAAGCGAAGAAATACTGCAAGATCTTGTATTCTGACATGACATAAAGCCACATGAAGAAATATTCAAGCGCGACTATGGACACATAAAACATATAAAACCTCTCTTGTATGAGGTTCATCTTATATGCTTATGTCCAAGTTTTAGTGATAAGAGTTGACACCTGATAAAACTTATCAGGTGTAACTACAAATAGACTATTTCTCAGATTTTATATGTGGATGACGCTTTAAAAAGTCATTTGATACCATGATTTTCTCAATAGCCACCACATACATGGAATGAAAGTCCTTTTCAGGATACCAGGCACCTATTAAAGACTCATCAATAAAACCTTCTTTTAAAAGAGGTGCCACATACATCTTTTTACAGAACATGACGATGTCGCTCTCCTCAAAGTACGGATCTCCGCTCTCATCTCTTAGAGTAAGCCCCGAATTTTTAATCTTGTCCTCATGAAAACCAGAAGCCTTGCCAAAGTATGAGTTAAGGCGTCTTAGCGTTTCAGGAAGGATCTGCAAAGTTACACGATCAGTCTTATCAATAAGAGTTTTGGTAAAACGAGATGGTCTTATGAAGATAAAGGCGGCATCTTTTCCCCACATCTGACCTACACCGCCCCAGGACGCGGTCATGGTATTGCACCTGTCATCTGCTTTTGTAGTGATCTGAAGCCAGTCTTTGGCAATCATTCTAAAAGCTGAATAGTTTAATTCCTCGCTAGATAGTGTTACAAAACGACTTTTATTACGAAAACTGAAAAATCCCATATCTACATCCCATAAAGACAAAGGGTAAAAAATCTATCCCTCATACATGAATATAACAACAATAAGAAAAAACTTATCAGGATTTTTTCTTTTTTTTGATCTTTGAGCAATGTGTTTTCCTTTTTTTAAATCAAATATCAAATCTTTTTATGATGATCTTTTGCAAAAAGTAGTCTTTTTGTAAAAGAATTTTTATTCATTTTCTTTACAAAAGAATATATTTTTGAAAAATTATATCTTTTTAATTCAATATGTTAATATTTTTATTCTTTAATTTTTGCAAATTATATTTATTTTGCAAAACACAGGGAGTATGATAATCACAATTTCACAACTTTAATAAAGTTTTCATATCCAATATTAGTTAAGGAAAGGCAAAAATTATGGCAACTATCGATAAAAACCGCGTCATTATTTTTGATACCACTCTGCGTGATGGAGAGCAGGCTCTGCAGCAGTCGCTTTCTGCAAAACAGAAATTACAGATTGCTCTTAGTGTAGAAAAGCTTGGCGTTGACGTTATTGAGGCAGGTTTCCCAATTTCTTCCCCTGGCGATCTTGAATCTGTACGCATGATTGCAAAGGCTCTGACAACAGCTACTGCATGTGGTCTTTCAAGAGCACTTGATAAGGATATTGATGCCTGCTATGAGGCTTTTAAGGGTATTGATCATTACAGAATTCATACCTTCATTGCTACATCAGACATCCATGTTCATGACAAACTCAAAAAGAGTTTTGATGATATTGTTGCCATGGCTGAACATGCTGTAAAGCGTGCCCGCAATTATACAGATGATGTAGAGTTCTCATGCGAGGATGCCGGACGTACTCCAATTGACCATCTCTGTCGCATGGTTGAGGCTGCTATCAACGCAGGAGCCACCACTGTCAATATTCCAGATACTGTAGGCTACACACTGCCATACGAATTTGGCAATATCGTAAAGACTCTATTCAACCGTGTTCCAAATATTGATAAGGCAATTATTTCAGTACACTGCCACAATGATTTGGGCATGGCCACAGCAAACTCACTGTCTGCTGTTATGGAAGGTGCCCGTCAGATTGAATGTACTGTAAACGGACTTGGCGAGCGCGCAGGTAACACTTCTTTAGAAGAAGTTGTAATGAGCATGAAGCTCAGACAGGAATACATGAATGGTGTATATACCGGCATTATCTCAGAGAACATTGCAAGAACAAGTCAGATTGTTTCAGGTATTACCAATGAACCTGTTCCAACCCACAAGGCAATTGTAGGTTCAAATGCCTTTGCCCACAGCTCAGGAATCCATCAAGACGGCGTACTCAAGAACAAGCAGACCTATGAGATTTTAACTCCTCAGAGTGTGGGCTTTAAGGAAAACAACATGCATATGACAGCACGTTCTGGCCGTCATATGATTAAGGCTGTACTTGAAAAGTTAGGCTACAAGGAAGGCTCTTACGATCTTGACGATGTTTACGCAAGATTCTTGAAGCTTGCAGACAGAAAAGGTCAGGTTTTTGATTATGATCTTGAAGCTCTGCTGTTCCTCTCACACGAGATGGAAGTTGAAACCCAGTTTGAACTTGATAATCTGACTGTGGTTTCAGGTGGCAAGAATGTAATTCCAACCGCAACTGTCCGTTTAAAGATTGGCAAGCGTACCCGTACTGAATCAGGTACAGGTAACGGTCCTGTAGATGCGGTATTCAACTGTATTTCAAGACTTACAGGTCTTAAATTCAAGCTTGATTACTTCAATATTTCTGCAAAAGGTTCCGGTATGAATGCCCAGGGCCAGGTAGACGTAGATCTCGTATATGAGGATCGTCATTACCACGGCAAGGGACTTTCAACCGACGTGATTGAATCATCAGCTTTAGCCCTGATCTCAGCCTGCAACAGTATTTACAGAGCTAAGATCATCAAGGAAGAAAAGAGTGAAAAGGAGAACAACTAAAAATGGCTAAGACTTACAAAATTGCTGTACTGCCAGGTGATGGTATCGGCCCAGAGGTAATGGCAGAGGCTCTTAAAGTTTTAGATAAGGTACAAAAGAAATTCGGTTTTACCTTAGAGTACAAAAAGGAGCTTGTTGGTGGCTGCGCAATTGATGCTAAAGGTACACCACTCCCAGCTGAGACCATGGCTGCATGTAAATGGGCAGATGCCATTCTTTTTGGTTCTGTAGGCGGACCAAAGTGGAATCACCTTCCAAACAAGGATCGTCCAGAGGCTGGTGCTCTTCTGCCTTTAAGAAAAGAGTTCGGTCTTTTCTGCAACTTCCGACCAGCAAAGATTTATCAGGGTCTTGGCTCATTATCCCCACTTCGTGCTGATATCGCTATGAAAGGCTTTGACATGCTGTGCGTACGTGAACTTACAGGCGGTATCTACTTTGGTCAGCCAAAAGGTCGTGAAGGTAGCGGTGCTGAAGAAAAGGCATTCGATACTGAGGTTTATCACCGTTTTGAAATTGAGCGTATCGCCAAAATTGCCTTTGAGGCAGCTATGCTTCGCAGCAAGAAACTGACCTCTGTTGACAAGTCTAACGTTCTACAGAGCTCTGTTTTATGGCGTGAAGTTGTAACAGAAATGGCTAAACAGTACCCAGAAGTTGAAGTTGAACATATCTATGTTGACAATGCAACCATGCAGCTTGTAAGAAACCCATCTCAGTTTGACGTAATGCTCTGCTCAAACATGTTCGGTGACATTCTCTCTGACGAGATGGCCATGGTAACAGGCTCTATGGGTATGCTTCCATCAGCTTCCCTTGGTGAAGGCGGTTTTGGTCTGTATGAGCCAGCTGGCGGTTCAGCTCCTGATATTGCAGGAAAGAACATTGCAAATCCTATTGCTCAGATCCTCTCTGCTGCCCTGATGCTTCGCTATTCCCTCAAGGAATATGATGCAGCAAAGGCTATTGAGGATGCAGTAGCTGCAACCTTAAAAGACGGATACCTCACAGGTGATCTCATGGAGAGCGGAGCTTCTCCTCGTCCTGCCCTTTCAACATCTGAAATGGGCGACAAGATTGCTGAAATGATTTAAGAATTTTTGGATAGAAAAAAAATGGGTAAGACTTTATATGAAAAGGTATACGACGCTCACGTTGTATACCAGCAGGAAGGTGAACTTCCAACCCTGTTTATTGACAGACAGCTGGTGCATGAGGTTACCTCTCCTCAGGCATTCTCTGGAATTGAAAACGCTGGTCGTAAACTTCACAGACCAGATCTGCATCTTGCAACCATGGATCACGACATCTCCACAAGAGATCAGAGTGTTGAGGCATGCTCTCCTATGGCTCAGGAGCAGATAAAAGCCCTGATGAGAAATACAGAAAAGTTCGGAGTCAAATTCTTCGGATTTGGTGATGACAACCAGGGTGTTGTGCATATCATTGGACCACAAACAGGCTTTACACTGCCTGGCACCACTTTAGTATGTGGTGACTCTCATACTGCAACTCACGGTGCATTCGGTGCTCTTGCCTTCGGTATCGGCACCTCAGAGGTAGAGCATGTAATGGCAACCCAGACTTTAAAGCAGGGACGCCTCAAGACCATGAAGATTGAGTGCACAGGATCTCTTCCAAAGGGATGCTATGCAAAAGATCTGATCCTTGCAATTATTGCAAAGCTCACTACAGCAGGCGGAACCGGTTATGCTGTTGAATTCTGCGGTCAGGCAGTACGTGAACTTTCTATGGAAGGCCGTATGACTCTGTCCAACATGGCAATTGAGTTTGGAGCCAAAGCAGGCATGATCGCACCTGATGAGACCACCTTCAATTACCTAAAAGGCAGAATGTTCTCACCAAAAGATCATGAATTTGATGAGGCAGTAGAGTACTGGAAGACTCTTAAATCAGATGATGATGCCGTATTTGACAAGACTGTAACCCTCGATGCCTCAAAGCTTGAGCCATTTGTAACCTGGGGTACCAATCCAGGTCAGGGTGCAGGTGTGACATCAAAGGTTCCATCCCCTTCTGATTACACCGATCCAGTTGTTGCCAAGTCATGTAAAGATGCACTTGAGTACATCGGTCTTAATTCAGGTGACAGCCTCATCGGCACCCCTGTTGATTATGTCTTTATCGGTTCATGCACCAATGGCCGTATCGAAGACTTCAGAGCAGCAGCAGCCGTACTTAAAGGCCATAAGATCGCCAAGAACATTCAGCTTGCTATCGCAGTTCCAGGCTCAGGCTGGGTTAAGCGTCAGGCAGAGGCTGAAGGTCTTGACAAGATCTTTATCGAGGCTGGTTTTGAATGGAGACAGCCAGGCTGTTCAATGTGCCTTGCTATGAACGACGACAAGGCTCCATCAGGGATCCGTGTAGCCTCAACCTCAAACCGAAACTTCGTAGGCCGTCAGGGCAAGGGGTCACGTACCCATCTGATGAGCCCTGCAACTGCTGCAGCATGCGCAATCAAAGGCGCTATTGCTGATGTAAGAGAGTTTTTATAAGGAGAGCTCCATGCAGAAATTTACAGTTGTAACCGGTGTTGCTGTGCCTTTAGATTCAGCAAATATCGATACAGATCAGATCATTCCAAAGCAGTTTCTGCTTGCTGTTGACAGAAACGGTTTTGGTGCTCATCTCTTCCACGACTGGCGTTATCTTGATGATGCCGAGACAAAGGAGAATCCAGAGTTTAATCTGAATAAACCAGAGTACAAGGGTGCAACCATTTTAGTTGCCCGTGACAATTTCGGTAACGGATCATCACGTGAGCACGCTCCATGGGCTTTAATGGGCTATGGTTTCAGAGCTGTGATTGCCCCTTCATTTGCTGATATTTTCTACAACAACTCATTAGGTAACGGTCTGCTGCCATTAAAGCTTACCGCAGATGAGGTAGATCAGATATTCAAGGTGTTAGAGGCAAAACCAGGTACTCAAATAACAATCGATCTTGAAAAGATGACTGTAGACTGTGACAGCCTGCACTTTACCTTTACACTTGATCCATTCAGAAGACACTGTCTTTTAGAAGGCTTAGATGCAATTTCTCTTACCCTTCAGCATGAGAAGGAAATCAGAGAATACGAAGAGAAGATGCCATCATGGCGTGCTAAAGGTACATTCTAGAATTTATTTTGAAGCAAAGGAGCCGTATGGCTCCTTTTTGTTTTTACTTTGATTAGTTTTTACTGGCCTTATAGGCTTCTTCTAAAGCATAGGTCAGCTGATCGGCGCACGATGTAGGTTTGTTTTTGCAGGTATTGCCTCTTAAAATTGCAATGATCTCGTCAATATCATGACCTTTAACAAGCTTTTTTATGGCTTTTAAATTACCGTTACAGCCACCTTCAAACTCAACATCCTCAATGATCCTGTCATTAAGCTTGACAAGAATTCGGCTGCAGCAGGTACCTTTGGTAAGATACTCGTACATCTTCCCCTCCTAATCAAGGCTTTCAAATACAAGATCTGAGGACAATCTTGATTTTGGTCTTTTTGCATTTGAATCATCTGCTGCCCTGTAACCTAAGGTTACAATAGCAACTGATCTCATGCCCTTCTCTTTTAGATTTAAAATCTCATCGCACTTTTTATAATCCATACCTTCAATTGGAGTTGAATCAATGCCCATTGAAGCAGCACCATATAAAAGTGCAGTCATGGCTATATAGGCCTGCCTTGCTGTCCACTCGTTAAAGTCACCTTCACTCTTGTGCAAAGATGCAAACTCACGGCGGTGGGCATCTACTGCATCACGGATCCGAGTCTCGCCATAACGTCCGTCTTCTTCCTCTTTTCTGGTTACAGTGCTTAAAAAATCTGATGAGACATCAGTTTTTGCACAGATAACAACAAAGTGGGAACTCTCAGTAATTCTTGGGATATTAAAGTCAGGAATGCATGGCAGAATAAGTTTTTTGGCGCTTTCTGATGATCCTGTATAAAAGAACCATGGCTGCAGATTAACAGCAGAAGGAGCCAGACGTAAAATCTCTTTTAGCTTTAAAAAATCGTCATCACTAATTTTACGACCAGCATCATAATGTTTGGTGGTGTATCTTTTTTCTGAAAGTTCTAAAAAGTTATCCATATGCTCTCCTCTTTTTTTTTCTGACTTAATAGTACCATTTTAACGCCATCAAATTTAAGTCAGAAATTATCTTTCAAAAATAAAACTTGCGTTGAATCACTATTTACGCAAACGTTTACATTTTTAACAAAATCCGATCTATAATAAAGACGTTGAGTGTTTTTGACCTTGTGGAGATAGTTATGGCTAAAGATTATTCAAGCAATCCAAACCTTGAAGTTATATCAAATGCAAACGGTATGACTGTTACGGTAATGGATTGGGGTGCCACCATTGTTTCTATCAAGGTCCCTGTTGAAGGCGAAGAAAAAAGAGAGGTTCTTTTAGGTGTTGAACCAGAAAACTGGGCATCTCAGAGCTGTTTTTTCAACGCTACCATAGGTCGCTTTGCAAACAGAATTGCAAACAATGAATTCACTATTGATTCAGTCAGATACAAACTTACATCCAAAACTCAGCACTGCCTGCATGGTGGTGACGATGGCTTTGATAAAAGACGTTTCACATTATTAAACAGATCAAAATCCTCATTAACCTATGTCTTAAGATCTGATGACGGCGATATGGGATTTCCTGGAAACTTTGAGCTTACTGTAGAGTTTGTTCTGACAGACGATAATGAGCTTTCAATGCACTACATAGGACGCTGTGACAAGAAGTGCTGGGCTTGTATCACCAATCATGCTTATTTTAACCTGAATGGTCATAACTCATCTGTCCTGAATCATCTTGTATGGATGGATTCTGATGCTTTCCTGCCTCTTGATGAAGGCTCTATTCCAACTGGTGAAGTAAGAAAGGTTGATGGAACTGCATTTGATTTCAGAAAAGAGAAAACCATAGGACAGGATTTCAGAAAAGATCCTCAGATGCTTGCTGCATTAGGTTATGATCATCCGTTTTTAATCAGAGGTGATCTCAATAAACCATTTATTAAAGTCACATCTGATGATCAGAAGTTAAAGCTTGAAGTTTTAACCGACTACCCGGCTTTCCAGATGTACACTGGCAATTACATCAACGAAAACGGCTCAGAAATCAAAGCCCGTGATGACGGTCTTGTCTATAAGAATCAGAGTGCATTGTGCATTGAACCTGAATTCTACCCAAACTGCCCTAACATGCCGCAGTTTGACAGTGTCAATGAAATGGTAACACCAGAAAAACCATTGGACAGATCAATCGTGTACAGGTTTTCATAAAAATTTACCTCGTTATAACGCTAATCGTTCTTTTGCCTGACTTTATGTCAGGCTTTTTTTGTGCACTTAAGTGTGTAAACTGAAGTACATAGCAGACAGTCACCAGCATTCTGATAGAATACCAAAGAGGTTTATATGAGTATTGATATTACAGTTTTTTTAATTGTCTGCCCTCTGGTGTTTGTCTCAGGATTTGTAGATGCTATAGCTGGCGGTGGCGGTCTTATATCACTTCCTGCCTACCTGATATCAGGACTTCCAATCCATCAGGCGCTTGCAACAAACAAAATGTCAGCAATGATGGGCACAGCAGTAACCACAGTACGTTACGCTCTTCGTGGATATATAGATTTTAAAAAAGCTTTATTCTGTGTGATTCTTGCTTTTACAGGATCTGCAATAGGAGCGAAGCTTGCACTTTTAATTCCAGAGACTCCATTTAAAATCGCTCTTATTGCTGTTCTTCCTCTTACAGCATTTTATCTTTTAAGAAAAAAGAATTTCGGCTCAGCAAAAGGTGATGACACAATTGGGTTTAAAGCATCACTTCTCTGCTCTTTAGTATCATTTGCTGTCGGTATCTATGACGGAGTCTACGGACCTGGCACAGGAACTTTCCTTATCATCGGGTTCTGTACTTTCGCAGGATGCTCAATTCAGAAAGCAAACGGTCTTACCAAAGCGGTAAACCTTACTACCAACATCGCAGCATTTACGGTTTTTATGTGTCATGGCAGTGTTCTTGTGCTTCTAGGACTTACAGCAGGTATTTTCTCTATTTTAGGAAACATGGCAGGCGCGATGTTTTTTGAAAGAAAAGGAACCATAGGAACAAGGCCTGTACTAATCTTTGTTATCGGTCTTTTTATGGCAAAGACTGTATTTGAGCTGGTGTTCAGATAAAAAAAATCTCCTGCTGGCACTGGCAGGAGATAAGATGGACATTTATTTAACTCTTCCTGGGATCCTTACATTCTCAAAGCTTATCTTTACAATATCATCATCGTTTGAAATGCTTTTTATGTCACCTGAAAAAAGGTATGGCGTAAATTTATCCATGTCCGATGAAATATCACCTTTTGGAGCAAAATACAGTTCTGTAAGATTGTTCATTCTGCATTTATCGTCATTACATGCTCTGTAGCGAATGGCAGAACTTAAGATGTCCCCTATGAGGGCATGTTCTGTTGAATGAAAACCGTTACGCCAGAAAAAGGCTTTAAGACCAAAACCTTTAAGTTCTCCGTACTCCGTATCTGTTTTCTCTTTTATCCATGGTCTTAAGGTATCAGGCATATCGTATTTATCATCAAGTGCTAAAGTAAGAGCAGCCTGATCAAGTTCTGCATAGACCCAGAAATCAGCACCATGCAGATTGCGATCACCAAACCAGTCTCTGCCGTTTGATGCCAAAGCATCATTTAAAGTTCTAAGCATGCCTGTTTCTGCAAATTCTTTAAGTTTCTGATCACCAAGACCTGCTGCAACAAGATACTCCATCCAGAATGACTTAACCCTGTGACCATAATCCATGTGTCTGCCATTGTAGATATCAAAACATTTCTTATCATGAATACAGCCATAGAAGTATCCTTTTTCAGGATCGTAGAAGTTTCTGTTGATATCCTCTACAGTCTTTTTAATTTTTGCAGTCCATTCTGGTCTTGCTGTTTCTGGTACAAGTCTCCAGGTCAGAAGCATATAGGCATTTATCTGATCAAGAAGTGCTACAAGTTCAAGCTGTTCTGGTTTATCAAAATAGGTTTCAGAAAAACACCATTTTAAAAGACCTTTCTTCTCATCATAGTAGGTATCAAAGATGAACTTCTCAGTATCCATGATGACATCAATAATCTCCTTGTCATGGGTCAGATAAGCATTCATGGCAAGACCAACTAAGGCATAGGAGAGATCCTGAGGGGTTCTTGAAAGTCTTGAGTTATTGATAGGAGCTTCTATCGGCCAGTCTAAAGGAACACCTTCACGCATTATGTTGTGGAAACCACCATTTGGATCTCTTGCCTTTTCAACAAGGAATCTGACACCAGCCTTATGAAGTCTTAAAGCCTCCTTATTTCCTGTAAGGTTGAAAAGAGCACCATAGGCAAAGGTCTGGCGTGACTGCATTCTGACCCAGTCTAAAACAGAGATCTGCAACATCTTGTTTGTAAACTCAGATGCTACCTCGCCAGGACAGAGTTTCATGTTGCGAAGTGAACCGTCATCACAGCGCCAGGTTGGAAAATTTCCTTCAGGAATACCTTTGGCATCAGGATGTAGCCAGTATTTCATAAGATAGTTACTGTGCTCAATCCACTGTTCATGATCTGGAAGAAATTCAAGATATGTTCTGCTAGATGCTGACAGAGATACTGACAGACCAAAAGCAAAACAAAGGCTCTTTAAAAGAGTATTGTTAAATCGCATAGTAAATCCCCATGTTTGAAATTCATATACATATTTTCGTATATAAAAAATATTTAACCTGACTTTTTCTGTCATTTTTTGTCATGTATTACAGTAATATATGTACATGTCTGTTAGTGTGTAACAGTTCATGCTTTACGTATTTTATGCCCCTAAGGCTTTGGATCAGTACATGGAATGGTTCGGTGCTATAAGAAAAACAATCACTCTTCTTGAGAATAATCTTTTAGAAGATCTGGATTTTGGCTTAATTGCTAAAGAAGTAGGAATTTCACCTGTATACCTGCAGAAGGGGTTTACACTGATTACCGGCATGACCACAGGTGAATATATACGAAACCGAAGACTGTATCTTGCAGCTCTTGATCTGATTGCAACATCTGCAAGTGTTACTGATCTTGCCTTCAAATACGGCTATGAGACAACAGAAAGTTTTTCAAGAGCTTTCTCCCGCTTCCATGGTGATACACCATTAAACTTCAAGAAACAAAGAAAAGAGCCAAAGGTCTTTCTGCCTCTTACTGTCAATATCGAAGTTAAAGGTGGCTTGAAGCTTGACTGCACTATTGAAACAGCAGATGAAACATCATTCATAGGTTTTAGAAAACAGGTACCATATGAAAACTCTGGAACTGTGATTACAAAACTCTGGGATGAGTTTTATGACAGCTACAAAAAATGCTACACAAAGGCAGTACCGGCAAATCCTGTTGAAGAGGTTATAAAAAACTGCTGTGTAGGTGAGTTTGGACTGTGCCTTGATGCTGATCCCTACAATGACACAAGAAATTCTTTCACCTATATGCTGGCTGGAAAGTACAGAGGTGGAGCCATTCCAGACGGAATGCAGGTAGTTACCATAAAAAAATCAATCTTTGCAGTATTTGAATGCGAAGGACCGCTTCCAGGATCTCTTACAGCTGTCAATTCAAGGATCTTTAAAGAATGGCTTCCTGATAATGAGCTTTATGAGCTAGATGGAAATATCAGCATTGAATGGTTCTCGTACGGTGATCCTAAGTCATCTGATTATCTGTCAAAGATTTATCTTCCTGTAAAAAAACGTGACATAGGAAGCTGAAACCCAAAAAGAACAAATTCTTTCATTTTAGTGCAGATGTTTAAACTTAATTTAGATCACTAATTTTTCAGTATTTTCTAAATATTTCACCTGTATCACATCAGGACGATGATTTTTTCCTGTAAAATGGAGGCAAGCAAAACACATAATAAAAGAGTAAACCATGAATCTGTATCAATTCTGCCTTTATGCCTGCTATGCAGAAGCTGCTATAGCTCCTGTTGCTGTTATATTGTTTCTTCTTAAGATTCAAAGAAAGATAGACAGAAAGAACCGTCTGCTTGAGCAGAAAAAAATCGCCTCAATTAAAGCTGCTTTCTCTAAAATTCAAAAGTAATCTTACAGTTCAGAAAACTGCCTTCTGAATTTAAAATTAAGGCACAAAGAAAAAAGGTGACTCAAGGTCACCTCTTTTATTGTTTACTATTCCTTTAGACTTAGTTCTTTGGCCACCATGCTGGCTTAGCAAAGTTCTTAAATACAGGATCTGAGTCTACGCCCTTGATAAATTCAGGATCTTCAACTGCTTCCTTAAGGAATTTGCCTACGCCATCTACACGATGTTCCTGAACTGCAATCACAAGCTTGATTGGCTCTAGAACGTCTTCGGCACCTAATGCATGTTCAAAATCAAGCTTGGCGGCATAAGCATAGTTACCAGGAACAAAAGCTGCTGCAATTGAGTCAAGTGAACGTGGCAGCTGAGCTGCTTCCATTGCAACGAAATCAAGATTCTTTGGATTCTCATCAATATCAGCAATTGATGCTTTCTGCTCGTCCTTGTCAGCCCTTAAAGTGATAAGCTTGAGATCACGAGCTACACGCAGGGCTCTTGCAAGGTTCACAGCATCATTTGGAATACCAACCTTTGAACCTTCTGGAATTTCATCAAAGGTCTTGTATTTTTCTGAGAATACGAAGATACCAAGAGTTGGGAAATTAACAACGCTCTTGAGCTTTAAGCCCTGATTCTGAACAATACCGTTTAAGTAAGCCTGATGCTGGAACAGGTTAGCATCAATATCACCGCCATCTAAGGCAGAATCAGGCTGTACCCAGTCTGTAAACTCAACAAAGGTAAGTTCATGGCCTTTCTTTTCAATAACTGGCTTTAAGTACTTATCTAGGATCTCTCTGTATGGTCCTGGAACTACACCAATCTTGATATTCTTTGGAACAGCATTGCTGTCTGCGCTCTTATCCTTATCACCATCCTGGCAGGCAGTTGTGGTAAGAGCAAGTGATAATGCCACCAGTGCAGAAGTTATAATTTTTGTAAGTTTCATAATGATATTTCCCGTTAGTAATAAGTTTTTCTATTGAATGTCTGGCAGTTTCAAACTGTGTTTTTATTGTGCCGATAATAAAAACTTATTGCTAATACTATATTTTTATATTCAACTATAGTTCTTAACTATAAGAAATACCTGTAAATTTGAGGAAATTAGTGCCATTTTGCAGTGAAAATCCTTATTTCCCTTGACACTTTAACCAATATTTTGTTTAATACCTACCAAACATATAAGAATACTAGTAATAATAAATTATTTTTTCAGAAGGACACCATGAGATTGAAAAAACGGTGTTGCTGTAAAAATTCAGAACTCAGGTTATTAGTTAACGAATTTGGATGGAAAGAATCATGCAGCACACAAACATCACTGAAATTATCGGCAATACCCCGCTATTAAGAATGCACGGCCTTGAGAGGCATTTCAA
Organism: Succinivibrio sp.; assembly: GCA_051885305.1. Classification (GTDB taxonomy): domain Bacteria; phylum Pseudomonadota; class Gammaproteobacteria; order Enterobacterales; family Succinivibrionaceae; genus Succinivibrio. The sequence continues at coordinate 60,017 of JBJEWY010000007.1, forward strand.
CCTTAAGGCTCAGATCTTCGCTAAACTAGAATTTTTCAACCCATCAGGATCTGTTAAAGACAGAATAGCCTATGCAATGCTCAAGGACGCTCTTGAAAAGGGTGAAATCAATAAGAACACCACTATCATAGAACCAACATCTGGCAATACAGGAATTAGTCTTGCAGCTGTATGCGCTGCATTAGGCTTAAACCTTGTTATTGTCATGCCTGATACCATGACAAAAGAAAGACGCACTATGTTACGAGGATATGGGGCAAAAGTTGTTCTAACACAGGGTGCTCTTGGAATGAAAGGTTCAATTGAAAAAGCTACAGAACTTAAACGTGAAATAAAAAATTCCTATATGCCCCTTCAGTTTGTAAATACAAACAATCCTGATATTCACTATAAAACCACAGGTTATGAGATTGTAAATGATCTCAATGGCGATGTTGATTATCTTGTGGCAGGAGTTGGCTCAGGTGGCACTCTTTCTGGAACTGCCAGATATTTAAAAGAAAAGGTATCCAAAGTAAAAATCGTAGCAGTTGAGCCATATGATTCTGCCTTTTTAAGTTCGGGTAAAAGTTCTTTTCACAGGCTTTACGGTATAGGTCTGCCTGGATTTATCCCTAAAACTCTGGATACTTCCCTTATAGATGAGGTAATTGATATTAAAGCAAATGATGCATTCAGGATGGTGCAGTATGCTGCAAGATTTGACGGCATTCTCCCTGGGATCTCCTCAGGAGCTGCGCTTGATGCAGCTGTAAAACTAGGAAAAGATCCAAAAAATACCAATAAAAAAATCGTTGTGATCCTGCCAGATGGCGGTGAACGTTATCTGTCCACACCTGCATTTTTACCTCTGGAGTTATCATGATTGAGAATAAAGAGAGCGTTACAGCAAAAATCTGCTCATTTGTAAGAGCATATCATTCCCTGTTTGCTGACTCAAAGATCTTTGATGACACCTTAGCCTATGATCTTTTAGAAAAAGAGGAATTTTTAAATACAGCAAGACTTATCTCAAGTAATTTTTCACAAGCAAAGGAAGGCGCTGATGACGATTCATTCTCTGCTCTTACTGTTAAAAAGAGACTAACAGAACTTTTAAGTCCGATTGTCCTTTCAAGAATCAGCTGGGCAGAAAACAGGCTGTTACAGTTTGCAAAAAAGCATCAGAAGATCCAGTACGTGATCATGGGGGCTGGCCTTGATACTTTCTCATTTAGAAACAGTAACAGCAATATAGAGATCTTCGAGCTTGACCATCCTGACACCGGTCGTTACAAGATGGCCAAAATCAAAGAGCTGGAATGGGTGATCCCATCAAATGTCCATTTTGTGCCGATAGATTTCAATAAAGATTCACTGCTTGAAGTATTAGATAAGGCTGGATTTAAAAAGGATGTGCCGACATTCTTCTCAATTCTTGGTGTCACCTACTATCTGACCATAGATATTTTTGATAACACCTTAAGGCTGTTAGATGAATTGAGTGAAAGCACAAGTGAAGTGGTCTTTGATTTTCCTGATGAGAGCACATTCAATACCAAAGACTCAAGAGTACTTGAGTTAAGTGATATCACAGCATCATTAGGTGAGACCATGCGTTACGGCTATTCATTTTCAGAAATAAAAGATTCACTTGAATCTCATAATTTCAAAGTTTACGAGCATCTTACCCCAGATGAGATCAACAGCAGATACTTTGAAAAGAGAAAAGATCTGCTAGAGGCATTCTCAAATGTTCATTACGTATCAAGTGTAAAGGCCAAATAATAAAGGATGAAGGCAGGTGATATTACCTGCCTCCATTCTTCTCATCTAATACTCAACTAAAATCTTTAATAATGAAACACGTAAAAGTTCAGACAAATCTTTAAGATCACATGCCATATCTCATGCAATGGCTCCAAATTTCACCAGTTCTAATCTCTAATTACTATTCATTCTAAAAGGCGTTACATAGAAATATCATTTGATGTATGGTTAAGTTTTTAGCTACAAATATATAAATAACATTTGTATATTATTTATATTGATTAAAATACTTTTTATACTATAATAAAAATGTACAGATAAGAAATACATTATTATTTTTGTTTCCAGACATGTTCCTTTCTCAGTTACGGTTTCAGGAGAAAACTTAAACTTAAAAAGGCGAGATAGCATTTTAATCAGCAATAAAATTCTTTTGAGCCTGATCTTATAAGAACAAGAGATAGTTATGTAATCTTAGAAAAATCACAAGATTAAGGCCAAGCTTCAGGAGTTACATATGAAAGCTCTCCTCATATTCATCAATAATCAGTGGATACGCCTAGATCCCCAAAATATAAGTGTTATTGATACACAGTCAACAGATGTCACTAAAAATGACAGCATAGATACAGACGAACTTAAACTGACTCTTAGAGAAAATAAAAACATCATAAATGATTTGAGTTCACAGGCATTTGCCCCAACATTTGGACTAGATGAAATCATTGTTAATCCATCTGACATAAAAAAATCATTCTGCTCATATCAGTTCAAAACAAAAAAAGACTGTACAAATAAATATGAGTACACAGTATCTGCAGTCATTGTGTGCAATATTGAAAAAAATGATCTGAAAATCAATTCAAAGGCTTATGCTGAGATCCTTACTGTTCTCAGAGACATCGAGCAGAGAGAGGGATTTACCTACTGCTCCTTAATGATGTTTTTAAAAGATAATGATCTTATAGAATTTCTACAGCAGAAGTATTACGGATATGGTTACCCTCAACTTGATGAACTCTTTGATTTCTCAATAACTGCGGCAAATGAAAAATTCAAAATGGGGCATAATATCTTTTTTGACAACATGATTGAATGCGCTGAAAACATTGCCTTTCATGATGAAAAACAGCCAGAGAGGTTCAGTTTTGCAACCGATATTGAGATGCAGTATTTCACCTCTTCCATGATGGTTAAATACGGATTTGATCTTGAAAATGCGCCAGACGATGACATAGAACAGTTTAAAAGCTGCATGCTCGCACTTGATGGACTTGGAGATGTTTATCCACTTTATTATATCGGCAAGACATCTATTCTCAACGGAAACAGAGTATTTGAAAAGGATCTGGCAAGAGGAGAGGAATATCTCCTGCTCCTTATTGAAAACTGTGATGATGAGGCTTTTGCTCATTCAGGAGAGGTATGTACTCTCCTTGGAGATCTGTACAGCAGTGACTGCTATCTTCATAAAGCAGACTTTGATCTGGCATACAAATACTACTCGATGGCAGAAAAGTATGGTTCCAAAATTGCTATGAGCAGTATTTTCAGCCTTCTTTTAAATGACAGAATTGAGCATGTTCCTGCATCCTTAGCCGATAACTACTCAAAACTTCTGAAGAAGGAACTGACAGACAGTGTGTTTTATCTCTACAAGGCGGTAGCTGACTACACACCGTCAATACTTTCAGCACTTGGAGATGAATGCGTAAAGAATGCTGATTCCCTTGCTATCGCCTGCTATGACTATGTAAAAGATAATCATCTAATGCAAGCTCTTAAGTATTACCTTGAAGCACGAAAGACTTTAGAAATTCTGATGAAAGACAACTTTGATATCAAACTTGTCAATCTCAATTATGATCTCGAGTTTCCCAGATAAAAAATTTAATTAAATCCAGATCTACTCTTGGATTGAC
>JBJEWY010000008.1:0-16368 GCA_051885305.1 Succinivibrio sp.
GGTTTTATTTGCCTTGCAGAATAGAGTACCATTTGTATTTGTTTCATAAAAAAAATCCAGCACAATTGCTGGATTCTTTTTGAACTTGATTTTAGTCAAGTGCAGCGTCATCAGATGATGATGAAACACCGCCAACGAGATTGTTCAGATCGTCCTCACTGCCGACTGAGCACAGACGGTGGAGGTGACGAGGCTGAATAACCTGAAGATACTTCTTGAAGATTCTGGCGTTACGATCGGTGATTACATCTTCAGACTTGATCTGCTTAACGAACTCTTTTTCTTCAGCAGTCTCAGGAGTACGTGTACCATTGTAAAGTTCCATCATAGCGGTGCCACACTGCTCTAGCAGTTCAGACTCTTTGATGGTGAAGTCACCACTGCGACGGATGCCGCGGGCAAAATGCTGGAAATCATTGAAAGGCTTTTCTGATTCAAAGCTCATGGTAAATCCTCAATACAAGACTTTTTAATTGGTGGGATTATACGCTGTTTTTGTATATTTGTGTAGAAAATCTTTTGAATTAAGTGCAGGTTATCAGTTTGAAGTTCAACTTAAAGTTTTGCTGTATCTGCTGTTTTTTATCAGTTATTTTCTAATTCTTTTAAAATATGTATGATGTCGCAAATTCAGCAAAAACATAGATTTAACTGATAATTTAACTTGTTGAATAATAAGATTATTTACCATGTGAATGATTATAAAAATACGATAAAAATTGAGTGTTTATTCGCTCTTTGTTAGAATTATCAGATATATATAAGATTTAGTGTAATTCCTGGGAATTTGGAGCGTAAGATGAGTTTTGATGAAGTAGAAGAGCGCATTCCACGCAACTTCATTACTGATATTATTGATGCCGATTTAGAAGAAAAACGTACAGATCATGTGGCTACCAGATTTCCGCCTGAGCCAAACGGCTATCTTCATATAGGTCACGCCAAGTCAATCTGTCTTAATTTTGGTCTTGCAAGAGATTACAAGGGAACCTGTAATCTCCGTTTTGACGATACCAATCCTGAAAAGGAAAACATGGAGTACATCAATTCCATTGAGAATGATGTCAAATGGCTTGGTTTCAAGTGGACTGAAATCCGTCACTCATCAGATTATTTCGAGCGCCTGTACGGATATGCAATGGAACTTATTGATCAGGGCCTTGCCTATGTGGACGAGTTAACACCTGATGAGATAAGAGAGTACCGTGGTACTCTGACAGAGCCTGGCCGTGAAAGCCCATACCGCAACCGCAGTATTGAAGAGAATAAAGCTTTATTTGAGCGCATGAGAAATGGTGAGTTTGAAGAGGGTAAGATCTGTCTTCGTGCCAAGATTGATATGGCATCTCCATTTATCTGCATGCGAGATCCTGTAATCTATCGTGTACGTTATGCAAAGCATGCCATGACAGGGGATAAGTGGTGTATTTACCCAATGTATGATTTTACACACTGTATCTCTGATGCCATTGAAGGTATTACCCACTCAATCTGTACTCTTGAGTTCCAGGACAACCGTCGTTTATATGACTGGGTTTTAGATCATATTTCAATCAAATCCCGCCCACATCAGTATGAGATGAGTCGTCTTAATCTTGAAGGTTCAATTACCTCCAAGCGTAAAATCAATCTTCTTGTAAAAGAAGGCATCGTAGACGGTTGGGATGATCCAAGACTTACAACTATTTCTGGTTTAAGACGCCGTGGTTACACTCCTGCATCCATAAGAGAATTCTGTCGTCGAATTGGTGTTACCAAGCAGGATAATGTTGTGGAAATGAGTGCCTTAGAGTCATGTGTAAGAGATGATTTAAACAGCAATGCTCCAAGAGCGATGGCTGTTTTACACCCAATCAAGCTGGTAATCGACAATTATGGGCAGGAAGGTGTAACTGACACTTCATACACAGTAAAGAATCACCCAGAGCATGATGAGCTTGGTGAAAGAGAAGTTACCATAAGCCGTGAGGTGTACATTGATGAGGCCGATTTCAGAGAAGAGGCTAACAAGCAGTACAAGCGATTGAAGCTCGGCCACGAGGTAAGACTTCGCAACTCATATGTAGTTAAAGCTCTATCCTGTGAAAAGGACGAAAACGGCAGAGTAACAGTCGTTCACTGCGAGGCTGTGCCAAATTCTGTCGGTGCCGTAATTGAAGGCCATAAGCCAAAGGGAGTTATCCACTGGGTAGACTGTGCTAACTGCTATCGTGGCAAAGTAAATCTTTATGAAAACCTCTTTACCACTGCAAATCCCGGTGCTGCCGAGGATTTCCTTGCTGTTGTAAATCGTTCTTCAAGAACTGTAATTGAAGATGCTGCATTAGAGATGAGTCTTAAGAGTGCTAAGCCTCTTGATCATTTCCAGTTTGAGCGAGAAGGCTATTTCTGCGTCGATAGCAAGAATTATAAAGATGGAGAACCAGAGTTCAACTTGACAGTTGCACTTAGGGAAACCAAAAAAGTTTCAGTATAACAATATAAGTACAAGGAGCTAAAAATGTCTGATTTTCAAAATGACGAGATGGAAAAAAGTGAAGGTAAAATAGCACCACCACCTGGAAGTGATTATGAAGTGGCATTCACTTATCATTCTGATAACCAGCTTGAAAGAGCCTTTGACAAGGCAGATCACTGGGTAAAGACTGGTGTGAAACCAAATCAGATCTTTTTAGATGATCGCTCAATGGGCGTTATCAATTTCCGTAAGGAAATGAAGGATCCTCTGCTTATTCAGGCCGGTGTTGAGCGTATGATCGATTTCAGATGTTCTTTAACCTTATCTGATACTGATGTTGATGCTGTATTTTCAAGTGTCTGCTATTACGAGCCTGACAGTGAACCTACTTATATTAATGCATATGATCCTGAACTTTCCTCAATTAAGGAAGTCTTAAATATGGTAAGTAACAATCTGTTCAATTATCTGCAGAAACCTCTGGTTCAGCCAGATGATGAATAAGATGAGAAAGCTTGCTTTCATATAAGTACAGGAGATACTGTGTCATTCTATAAAAAAGGTCGCATTGCCATAGCATTAGGTTCTGCATTATTACCTACTGTATTACTCAGTGGCTGTGTGGCTGTTTCCAATTATTATCAAGAATATTTCGGACTTGATACTTCAACAGAAGAACCTACAGGATATTACGAGCACATAGATGCTAAGGTATACCGCAACACTATTGTTGTTCCTGATGGTTTGAAAAATCCTGGAACCAATCCAGAACTTAGGATCCCTTCTGTTGACCCAAGTAAGCTCTCAGGTCCTGTTGGCCGCGAAGTTGATGTAAGAGCTCCTACTGCTCCGTATCGTTCTGAAGATGGTTTACGTACAGAGTGGGCTGATGGTGAGGCTATCGTATGGTTTGAAAAGAACGGCACTCATGGTATCACAACAGAAGATGATGCCTGGATGCTTCTTGCATCTGTTCTAAAGCATATGAATGTTGCTGTAGGCAGGATTGCTGATGGCCAGTACGTTCTGACCACTATCGCCAGAGACTTTAATGTGTATGGTAAGCCATATGATGCCTCTGATGAGGAAAGCGGTATGATCCGCTATACCCAGATCTATCAGTTAAGAGTAGGTCATAATGCTGAAGGCGAACTTGGTATTGCTACAAAACTCATCGGATCAATGACATCACTGTCAAACGGTTACAAGATGAAAGATACTCTTAACATGATTGAGCAGGAAAGATTTGCTATGGGCTTCTCCAATTTCATTGTGCATGAGATAGGAAGCCGTAACCAGATGCAGATTTTAGATCCTGATAATCTGGTGGTAACTTTAGGTCGTGATGATAACAGGCACGACGCAATCCTAGTTGAAGCCCCATTTGAGACAACTATAAATCTCTTGAACAATATCTTCCCTAAGATTGGCTGGAAGGTAACATCTCATTCAGTTGCTAAGGCCGAGTACGATGTTGAAGTAGTTGATTCATCTGATGACTTCTTCCTTGCAAACGGAGCCTCTGCTCTTGATATCAGAAAGGGCAACTACAAGATCCGCGTTGGTATTCATGGAAATGCAAGCTCTATTACCATATATGACAACAAGGATGCTCCAGTGAAGTATGAAGTGATAGCACGTCTGTATCAGGGCTTTGCTGACAAGCTTGAGGAGGAATTCCGTTCCTACTCGAATGCCAGTGTAAATGTTATAAAAGCAAAGTAATATCTACATATTATACAGTTTGTGTAAAAGGGCCTGGTTTTCAGGCTCTTTTTGTATGTGTTTTTTACAAATTTGCCGTAAAAGATAACAATTTCATCATATTTGCTGAAAGTTTATTCCTGAAAATGTTCCTGAAATTAGTTTTTAGGAGACATTTATGGAAAACAATTCAACCGACATGTCACGTCGCAATTTCCTGAAGGTATCAGCATGCGCTGCAGCTGTAGCAGGACTTGGTTCATTATTAAATCCAGTGTTTGCATCTGAAAAAGCAAAAATTACCAAAGTAAAGCTTCAAAACATTCCAACCGATCCTGTAGAAGTTGCAAGATCATCTGAACTTGTTGGTAATTCATGGAAATACCTCATGCAGGTAATTGGCACATTAAAAGATCCTCAGTTAAAGCAGGCCGTATCCTCTATTTATAATGACACTACTCCAACCTTTGCTTTAAAGTATGCTGACACAAATTTAAGACGTAAGGTATATAACGAGCTGTTATCAAAGCAGTTAATTGATTCAAAATTAACTCCTTTTGAGAATTTCCTGCCTCCATTTGATGCTGCAGGTATCCAGCCACAGCCTTTTTACTCAGCTCCAGGTAGCGGTTATCAGAGCCATCACTCATACCCAGGTGGACTTGTAACTCACACTGCAGTCAATGTCATTGTAACTTTAGCTCTTTTAGAGTCTTACAAAGAGATCATGAACTACGATGCAATTTACGATGAGGCTGTAGCAGGTCAGTTACTTCACGATCTTGCAAAGCCATGGGTATTCCAGTGGCAGAAAGATGGTTCATCACTTAAGGAGTTCCAGATTGGTGGTACCGGTGCTCATCATATCTTCTCAATTGCTGAGTCAATTCACCGTGGCGTTCCTGCTAATGTGGTTGTTGCTCAGGCATGTGCACACAATCATCCTGGCAGTGCTGATGATGAAAAGATTGTAGTCAAGTACATCAAGGCTGCCTGTGTTCTTTGTGGCTGTGATCCAGTTGCTAAACATCTTCTTGCTAAAGACGGCGACCATTTAATTACTCCTCACCGTCAGGCAGGTTATATGGTTCACTTAGGTGATCATGACTTCGTTTTAAGTGTTCCTGCAGCAAAAGAAAGTGTTGTATACCTTCAGCAGGTTGCAACCGATGTTTATGGTCTTTCAAAAGCAGACTTAAACGGTATCAAGTTTAATTCAATAAGAAACTATGTTGGTGCCAACTACAGCTTTATGCATTATCAGCACGATTTAAGTGTAGCTAAAGATCCTGTAGAGGCTGCAAAGTTAGCAGCTCTTGCCTGCATTGAAAAATAAGATTGGTTAAATACAGATAAGGCCGCCTTTGGCGGCCTTTTAGGAGATAAAAATGGGTAGTTTATCACTCTGGCACTGGGCCATTGTACTTCTTGTCGTGGCTCTTGTTTTTGGAACTTCAAAACTTAAGAATCTTGGTAAGGATTTAGGCTCAGCTGTAAAGGGATTTAAAGAGAGCGTTAATACCGATCCTGAAGAATTAGAACACAATAAAGACAAGTCATAAATGTTTGGTTTTTCCTTTTCAAGCTTGGTTCTGCTTCTTGCTGTTGCCTTAGTGATTTTAGGTCCCAAAGAGACCTTTATGTTGGCTGTGAAAGCAGGGGATCTGATTTCAAAAGTAAAAAGACAGTTTTCAAAGTTTAAACGGGAGCTTAATTTTATTGATGAACCAAAAGCTGCCATCGCTTCATTTAAAACAGAGGTCACAGATAAGCTTTTTTCTGATGTAAATTTAAGTGGTACTGATAATCATACAGAGCTTTCTGTAATACCTGACACCAGTACAGGCAGTGAAGATGCTGTAAGAATAGATGCTCTTTTAGAGCGCTTAGATGATCTTGAAAAGGAAATCAGAACTCTTAAAGATAAGGCTCAATCCATTAAAAAGAATTAACGATATGGGATCATTTACTGATAACTTTTTAAAGTTGCGCTCTACTGTCATAAAAATGATAGTGGTTTTTATTTTTACACTTGCGGTGTTATCTCCTTTTACAAGAGAGCTTTTTGATTTTGCGATGATCCCTTTTTCATCGGTTATAACAAGTGAGAACAGGTTTTTGAGCGTATCTGTAACATCACCTGTGTTCGCACCACTTAAGGTACTGCTTTTTTGCGCCTTTTTAATCTCTCTTCCAGTAAATTTATTTTTGTTATGGCGTTTTGTGGCACCGGGGCTCTTTAAAAAAGAACGAATTGTTGCACTTGCCTTTGTACTTATATCTGTTCTGATGTTTTTGGCAGGAATGGTCTACTGCTACAGTGTGGTTTTTCCTCTGGTATTTAATTTTATTGAAGGTTTTGCTCCAGATTCTGTGCAGTTCTCACCAGATATTGATGAGAGTTTAGGCTTTATCGTTCACATGTTCATGGCATTTGGATTTGGCTTTGAAATCCCTGTGATTGTATGTCTTTTAACCATACTTAATATCGTAAAGCTTGAGACTTTAAAAAAGAAAAGACGCCTTGTGATTGTAATGGCATTTGCTGTATCAGCTGTAGTTACTCCTCCTGATGTAACATCCCAGCTTCTGCTTGCAGTTCCTGCTGTAGTGCTGTATGAAGCTGGAATTATTGCATCATCTCTTCTGTTTGTAAGGCGTAAAAGCTATAAGACAGTAAGTGTTACTCAGTAAGATCTTTAATCCAGATCCCTCTTTTATAACCAGTGTAGAGGAGAATAAAACCTAATAGTTCTCCACTGTAGAGAAGGGGAAATATGGTTTTAAAAGAGCCTCCAAAGTATAGCGTTGCAAACATAAGTGGAATGACACAGCACCACGATGAGGCCAGATTACAGTACAGAGTATAGGTGTTCTGCCCACCTGCTCTTAGAATGCCGCAAACTAAAATCATATTGATAAGACAGAGTGTGCATACCAAGGCTACGACATTTAGTGCATAGGACGCCATTTCATACTGTTCTGCATTGAAGTTTAAAAGCTGAATTAAGGGATTTTTCACAGTATAGAGCAGAAATCCTGTAATAATTCCTGCTAAGGTAATCATCCTTAAAAAGCCTGATGCCACTGTTTTGGCATCTGTAAATTCCTTTTTGCCTAATAGCGAGCCAATGGTAACGGATGCAGCAACGGCAAGACCATAATAGAAACCGTACATAAGACTTAAGAAAGGATCTAGGATACAGTAAACTGCAAGTTCAGCTGTACCGGTTTTTCCAATGAGGATCTGACATACCATTGAGCCTATGGCATATATGACTGAGCTTATGGCACAGGATATGGAGAGGTTTTTTAGCCTTTTTACAACACTATCTTTGAGTTCTGCGGCAGTTTCTGTGTAAAGCCAGTGTTTTCTTGCCACAAAGAAGGTAATAAGCATTATAAACTGTAGAATTCTTGCAATAGATGTTGCAAGAGCAGCACCTTTTACTCCGAGGGCTTCAAATCCAAAATTACCGCCAATTAAGCAGTAATTGAAAAAGATATTCAAAAAGATGGTGATGGCGCCAAATACTAGCGGAGTAAAGCCGTCGCCAGATGATCTCAATGCAGATTCACACACAATCACATAGAATGTAAGCAACTGAATGACTGAGCACCAGAAAAGATAGATGCAGCCGTTTGCAATTACAAGTTCATCATCGGTCTGCAGCATAAGAAAATACTGTGGTATAAAGGTAAGTAGCAGCACTGGAATAATAAAAATCAGCATGCCTGTATATACAGACTTTCTGAAAATCATTTTGGCACTTTTAAAGTCTTTTTTGCCTGCAAACTGAGCAATTATGATACCGCTTGCCTGAGCGATACCAGACATGATCATAATCAAAAGAAAATGCCATTTAGATGCTACGCCAACAGCTGCAGCCGACTCTTTGCCAAATGGGCTTACCATTACTACGTCAGTAAGTGACAAAAGTGCCACCAGCATGCTCTGTACTGCAACCGGAAGGCCGATTCTTATAATGTTTCTTATAATAAGCCGATAAAAATCTGATGTGTTTTTCATAGTGGTTCCTTATTTAAATAAGATACCACAACGTTACGGATAGTGCATAAAAAATTAAAAAACCAGGGACAAGCCCTGGCTTTGTGTAAGAATCTAATGTTATTCAATAGGTTCTGGATCGTGGGCAAGAGGCTTCTTGCCAAATACTAAAAGCATTACCAGACAGAACAGGGCAATTACACCACCTGCGATATTTGATACAGTGATATCCATACCAAAGCCCATGTTAGGCTCGTAAAGGATGTAGCTTACTGCAATTGAGGTAATGAATACAGCTGGGATGGTGCAGATCCAGTGAAGCTTGTTGCGTCTGTAGAGGTAAGCAGCACCTGCCCACAGCATGATTGATGCAAGGCTCTGATTTGACCAACCGAAGTATCTCCAGATGATGTTGAAGTCAACCTGAGAGAGGATGATACCGATGGCAAATAAAGGTACGGCGATAAAAAGACGCTTGCCAGGATTTACCTGAGGTAAGTGCAGTGCCTCTGCAATGGTCAGACGAGCTGCGCGGAATGCGGTATCACCAGAGGTGATAGGGAGCACTACAACACCTAATACTGCAAGAACGCCACCTACAGTGCCTAACAGGGTAATGCAGCTTTCAAATACTACGTTTGCAGCACCGCCTGCTTTGGTTGCAGCTAAAAGTGCCTGAACATCAGGGTAGAAAGTCATACCTACGGTTACCCATACAAGACCGATGAAGCCTTCTGCGACCATTCCACCGTAGAATACCATGTGACCTTCTTTCTCATTCTCAAGGCAGCGTGCCATTAAAGGTGACTGGGTTGAATGGAAACCAGAGAGAGCACCACAGGCGATGGTAATGAATACTAAAGGCCAGATAGGAAGTTCTTGTGGATGTGGATTTGCACTAAAGTCAGCCCATGAATAGAACTGATCTGGAATTGATACGAACATACCAATGGTTACACCAATTGCCATGATAAGGAGCAGTGCACCGAAAACAGGGTAGATGCGACCGATGATCTTGTCAATTGGAATGATAGTTGCGCAGAAGTAGTAGGCAAAAATCACAATGATCCAGAACCAGTAGTTTAATCTGCCATCAAAGAAGTTACTGCATAACTTGGTTAAAAGACCAGCTGGTGCAGTTGCAAATACAACACCTACGAGCAGGAGCAGGATTGTTGCAAATACGCGCATGGCGTAACGTGCAGGATTTCCAAGGTTGAAGCCAACTACATCTGGTACGTTGGCACCGCCATAGCGAACAGAAAGCATACCTGAGAAGTAATCATGAACTGCACCTGCGAAGATTGTTCCAAATACAACCCATAAAAGAGCGGTTGGACCGTATAAGGCACCAAGGATTGGGCCGAATACAGGGCCTACACCTGCGATGTTTAAAAGCTGAATGAGCCACAGTTTCCACTTTGGCATAGCAACAAAGTCAACACCGTCTTTTTTGGTTGTAGCAGGTGTCTGACGTGATGGGTTAGGTGCAAAGATTTTTTCTACGAATTTGCCGTAAATAAAATAGCCCACAAGTAAGGCTATGGCCGCTAAGATAAACCATAGAATCCTTGGCATAGATTACTCCTTATGTTTGTTTGATTATTAAGATGCCACTATGTTATTTAGCTTTAGCGTTTAAAAGTGAGATCAAGGCGTAAAACTTATGAAAATATAAGGAGTTTTTACAGTGAACTTAGATGATAGTCACATTTTTTAAAGGTGAATTTAAAACTTTTTTACACTTAAATCAGCTAGTTATATCAAATCTCTTCACAGGCCTTAACAAAATCTTTAAAGATCCGGTTTGAATTTATGTCATTTTGATAGGCATATTCAGGATGCCACTGCACTGCGAGCATATAACGATAGTTTTTGGCTTTTACTGCTTCGACAAGACCATCTTCAGATACAGCTTCAACAGAAAGAGCATCTGCAACATCTTTTATGGCCTGATGATGGATACTGTTCACTTCAAGAAGATCTTTTGTCAGTAGCTTTTCAAGGTATGAGCCTTTGGTTAGAGATACCTTGTGAGAGAAACTGCTATATGGCTTTTTCTGGCTGTGAGATATTCCTTCAGGATGCTCGGTTGCAAGATCTTGATACAAAGTGCCACCAAAGAATACATTCAGGATCTGACAGCCTCTGCAGATCCCTAAAAGGGGAAGGTTCTTTGATTTTGCGTAATTGAAGATAATAAACGACAGTGCATCAAGTTCTTTTAGAACTTCCTGGCACTTTGGACTCTGTTTTTGATGGTATAGGGCAGGGTTGACATCCTGACCACCTGTAAAAAGAAAACCGTCACACAGTTGAGCGGTCTGCAAGAGCAGATCTTTGTTATCGGTATAAGGGAGGATCACTGGGGAGGCCCCGTTTTCCATAAGTCCGTTCATATAACCTGGAAGCATCCAGATACTGTTTAACGCTGTGTCATAGAGAGGCAACACACCTATTACAGGTCTTTTTTTCATATATACTCCAATTTACTTCAATCATACCAGAACGGAGGGGAACCTTTTTTCTTGTACTTGATATGGTGCAGAATCTGCAGTTTTTTTAGAAAATTGTCCTTATTGTGGTGCACTGATGCACAAAATAAGTTATTGACAAAATCATTTTGAAATTTAAGATAAGTTCACTTGATTTTATAACTTAAGGTGATTTTTATGTCTTCAGCATTGCGCTCTTTAGCTGCAGTCAGTGCTTTTTTCTCAAAGACTTTTGCTCTTTGGGTAATAATTTTTGCTGTAGCAGCTTATTTCTTTCCTGATGGTTTCAAATTTTTAGCTCAGTACATCTCTGTTCTGCTTGGTGTTGTAATGTTCGGAATGGGACTTACTCTTTCAGCTAAAGATTTCTCTGAAGTGTTTCATCGTCCGCTTCAGGTTTTAATTGGCATCGTAGGCCAGTTCATTATTATGCCTTTAATTGCTTTTGCTCTAGCAAAGCTTTTGAATCTTCCTGCTGAAATTGCTGCAGGCGTAATGCTTGTTGGCTGCTGTCCTGGCGGTACATCATCAAATGTGATGTCTTTCCTTGGTAAAGGTGACGTACCATTATCTGTTACCATTACAGCTTGTACTACTCTTTTAGCACCAATTGTTACTCCTTCATTATTCTATATCTTTGCCAATCAGTGGCTTGAAATCGATCCTGTCGCCATGTTCTTCTCAATTGTGAAAATCGTGCTGTTACCAATTGTAGGCGGTGTCATTGTCAATGCTCTGTTTAGAAATGCCGTAACCAAGGTTGTTGTTGCTATGCCTTTAGTCAGTGTTTGTGCAATCATTGCAATTGTCGCTGCTGTTGTTGCCGTAAGCTGTGAGCGTATTGCAACTACAGGTCTTTTGATTTTCCTTGTCGTTGTTCTTCACAACACAACAGGTTACCTGTTAGGTTTCATTTTAGGAAAAGTATTTGGTATGAAGCTTAAGCAGAAAAAGACACTTGCAATTGAAATCGGTATGCAGAATTCAGGTCTTTCTGTTGCACTTGCAAACGGTATGGCTCTAAAAGGCATGATCGATCCTGTAGCTGCTGTTCCTGGTGCTATCTTCTCTGTATGGCACAATATTTCAGGTCCAATTGCTGCTACAATCTTTGCCAATATGAAAGATGATGAGACTTCAGAGCAGAAGTAACATAGTCTGAATATGATTAAGGTCCGCATGCGGACCTTAAATTTTAGAGCTGAGAGCGGAATTTCTCAACAGCTAGATGGTAGATGTTCTGCAGAGACTGAGATGTGGTTGTCTGATACTGTCCCTTGCTGTCCATCAGAGTCTTTCTTGTCTGGCGGTTTTTAAGTGCCAGATGTTTCTGGTTGTCTCCATTTTGTACATAAACATCAAGTTCAATGTCAGAGTGGATCAGTTTGTTTGAATCTGTATCCTCTGTCCAAGTCCAGAAATTTTTGATGCTGACAGCTGCAATCATGGTGTCAGGATCATCTGACTGTGAGACAGGAACTATCTGATAACCGCATTCACGGAAAGCTCTTTCAACAATTTCTCTGATATTGCCTGATAGTGTCTGCCCCTTTGGAAGCATAACTGCAGCCTTGTAGTCACCAAGCATGTTCTTCAGTCTGCCGTAAACTCTGCTTTTATAGTCAGCAGATAAAACTACGCCAGAAGGTCTGTCTTGATGTTCAATTGAACCGTTGAAAATACGGTTATCTGTAACATCTGCAACACAGATCTTAGGTCCGTTGATGCTCTGCTCTTCAATATAGGCTGGTTTTTCAAGAGCAAGTTCTACGTCCTTGCTTGTGCATCCAAAAATGGTTGATGCCATGACAAGTACAGTGAAAATATTCAATAGTTTCATAAAATCCTCATTTGGCTTAATCAGTAATGTGGAGGAGGTACTTCATCTTTTTGCGAACGAGTTGCAAAGGGGTCTCCCACCTTTGAGTACAGGAGTTTGAACTGTCGCTCAAGTTTTTCAAGACGGCTGTATACACTGTCAAGTTCATCGCCCATTCTGTCTAACTGATCTTCTAGCCAGGCGATTTTTTCCTCAAGTTTAGTGACGTTTTCGTCGCTTTTCATTGTGTCTCCTGTTAATAAAAAAACAGTGATATTATATGCTCAAATTATGTATTAAAAAATGGATAAAATATGTCAGCACACGAACTAGTCGATATCGTAGATGAAAACAATAATGTGATTAAAACCGTAGAAAGGCATGAGATGCGTAAATATGAACTCCCTCATAGAGCATCATATATAGCCTTTTGCGACAGACAGGGACGATTTTTAGTTGAAGTTAGAACCTTATGCAAAGATTATTCTCCAGGTACATTTGATGCTGTTGTAGGTGGCGTGATGCAGCATGGAGAAGATCCTGTTGAAAGTGCAAAAAGAGAGCTTTTAGAAGAGATTGGTGTAGATGCTAGTAAAAAAGGAATTGAGTTTTATCCTTTAGGTACTTTCAAGCTTGTGGGAAAACTAGGAAAGCATTTTATCTATGCCTATTTATACCTTGCAAAAGGAGACTGTGTTACCGTAAGACAGGAAAGTGAAGTCTCAGGCGTTATGTATCTGAAGGCTGATGAGCTTTTAAAACTGTCTGACAGCACAAGCTATGATTCTGTAGTTGCCTTTAGAGAAATTCTAAACAGGGCAAAAGAGCAGGAGCTTATCTGATAGGGATAAAAAATACCGCCTAGCGGTATTTTTTATCAATGCTGTTTTTATAACCAGCCTTTCTTTCTGAAGAACAGGTAGGTAATACCAGCTGACAAAATCATAAGACCTATAGACAGAGGATAACCCCAGTACCATTCAAGTTCTGGCATGAACTTGAAGTTCATACCGTAAACAGATGCGATCCAGGTAGGAGGCATGAAAACAACGGCTGCCACTGAGAAGATCTTGATAATGCTGTTCTGCTTCTGATTGGTGTATCCCATAGAAGCTTCTAGCTGGAAGTTGATCTTGTTGGAAATAAATGAGGTGTGAGGCAGAATAGACTCAATATCGTTTAGAACCTCATCTAGAATTCGTCCCTGGCGATCATCAATTGAACTTTCAAAAGTCTTTCTGATAAAACGTAGCGCACGTCTGGTATCGTGCAATGCTTGCAGGATCTGGGAGTTTAACTCCTCCTGTCTTACAAGTTCTTCTAGAGTTTCCTCTACGTGAATGTCATCTGTTATCTGATCAGATGTTTCTTCTAAGGAATCATATGAATCCTCGATGAGATCTGATAACTGATCAACTTTTAATTCCTGAAGCTTAATGAGCACATCAAGAGCAGATCTTATATCAACCTTGTTGTGTCTTACGTAGTAACGTAAAAGTCTTACAATAGAGATGTCATCTTCACGGAAAGATATCAGAAGATTCTTTCTCATGGTAAATGACATGTTTACGCCACGGGTTTCGCTTGCAAGTCTCTGCGGGAACAGGGAAAGAATATGAACGCCGTCTGGACCAACACGGAAACGTGATGAGGACTCAATGTCATCCATTTCATCCTCTTCTGGAACGTCTTCAACAAACAAAGTCTCAAGCCACGCCTTCTCATCCTCATCTGGCTGATTCACATCAAGCCAGATCACATCCTGAGGAAGACCTTCTTCCGGCAGGACCTGGATTATTGAGAGTTTATCCTCGTTTTCATTTAGTAGGCATGCTGAGATCATCTGTTTCTCCTGTTAGCTCTTTGAGCAATATTCAGGCGCTGGAAAGTCTCTTGCACGTCCACTTTCCAGCCTAAATAAAATTTCGGTTATTTTTTCACAAATTAGTAAATTTTGCCACAGTGTGAGGTTAAAAATATGTTAAGCCTAAAAGAAGACTGTAGACAAATGTGCGTTAAGGCAAATAACTAAAGGAAATCAAAATGATTTCCTTTATACCTCACCTAAGAGCTTTTAGATAATTTTTATGAGCAGGTAATATATCACAGCTTTTGTATGACTGCCTTATGTTCCTTAATTTATGATATCTAGGCTTAACTTATTTATTATTAGTTGTTTCTTTTAGATACTGACAGGAAAGGCATCGTTTAGAGCTTTTTTCCTTGGCATTTGACGAAATAGCCCAGATACACATCTCTTTTAGTATCGGCAGTACAGACATGCCGTACTCAGACAGTTTGTACTCAACATGAGGATGGAACTCGTCAGGGAATGACATTCTTTCAAGAAGTCCGTCTTTTAACATACATTTAAGAGTTGCAGCCAGGACAGTATCAGATATGTCAATAAGCTCACTTTTTAATTTTGAGTATCGCATAAACTCACCATTTGAGAGAATGCAGATAATGCGACTTTTCCATTTTCCACCAAGAATACTGAACGCCTGTTCAAGAGGGCAGCAGTCTGCTGTATTTATAATATTATCAGTGCGTGCATCCTCGGCAGCTGTGAACATAGTCTGATCCTTATTCTAATAATAAGCTTAGTTACTAATTTTATTGTTAGTACTAATAAAAAAGTTAGTCGCTAATAAATAAGTGAGTATATTGCAACTACTAATTCTTTAAATAAAATAGAAGTGCGTATGTTTATTATCGCATATATATGCAATTTTTGACAAATATTAAAGGACCAAGAAAAATTTTCAAAATAACAGAAAAGTGAATTTTGTCATTATGGATAGATTTATTAGTTCTGATAAAACCTCATACATGGTTGCTATAGATAAACTTCTTTTGGGACATTGGGCTGCAGCAGATTGCGGGCTGAAAGATGATGACTTGCATGTGATTGCAGATAAACTTAAAAGTATCGGCGGAATAGAGAAACTGCTTTCAGGAGATCCTGCCTGCTACAACAGTTTTGTCGATACTCTTTCAAAAGAGCTTGCTGAAAAAAATTCTAATTTGCAGAAGGTTTGACAACACTCATGCCATTGATGGTGTCAATGTTCTCATAATTCTTCCAGTACGCACCAAAGTCTGGGAGAATGTGTTCTCTTAGAAGCTCTACCACCCGGCCAATATTTCCTGCCCGTATGGCAAGAGCTATATTCTGATGCTCAATGATAGACTTCTGCATGTGCTCAAGATTGTTACCCAAGTAATTTCTTGCTGTATTCATGATTGCAGAAATTCTTTCAAAAGAGGTAATGAAGTATTTGTTGTCGCAAAGCATCACAAGATTCTCGTGAAACAGTGAATCTAGTGCAAGATATTCTTTTGCCTGATTTAAAGCTAAGGCCATTTTCATCTTCATGACCACTTTCTCTGTTTCGGCAATGAGCTGTTCTTGGTTGTTTGCAAATGACAGAAGGACACTCTGAGATTCAATCACAAAGCGGAAATTCAAAAGATTGTGCAGTTCTTTTCTTGAAAGAGAAAAAACGTAGGTGCCACTTTTAGCCTTGCGTTCGACAAGACCTTCTGTCTGCAGACGTTGCAGAGCATCACGGATAGGGGACTTATTTGCACTGAGAGTCTGCTCTAAAGTTCTTTCAGAGATCTTTTCTCCCATGGCAAATGTACCATCAATGATCATTTCTTTGATGCGGTTGTATGTTACGTCTTTCTGTAATGCATTATTCATAGTGTCACCTGATTTCTGTCCATTATAACTATCCTTTGCCCAAAATTATGAAAAATAAGCCTAAAATTTTGAAAAATTGAGCCTGATATTTGACAGAACCGAGTATTTTCAAGGGCTTTTCGGAAGTTCGACAGTTGATAATTTTTTGAAAAGCTAAGGATTTGAAATCCTTAT
>JBJEWY010000009.1:0-16147 GCA_051885305.1 Succinivibrio sp.
CAATCCAAGAGTAGATCTGGATTTAATTAAATTTTTTATCTGGGAAACTCGAGTTGATTACAAACCTACACTTATCAAAATGGATATTGAGGGGGCTGAACTTGATTCCTTAAAAGGAGCATCTGATATAATCAGAAAGTATAAACCAAAGCTTGCAATCTGTATTTATCATATGCCACTTGATTTCTATGAGATCCCTGTGTTTTTAAAATCTCTTGTTCCTGAATACAGGTTTAAAGTAAGACAGCATGAGCCGGGGTTCTGTGAAACTGTTCTTTATGCTTATGTAGATTAAGATATTCCATCTAATAACCTGCAGTTAAATCTTTAAGAGAAGAAATGAAAGTAGTAAACGCCACCTGGGATGAACGCAACTTCGGCATTAAGTGTGCTGAAGTTGAGCTTGAGATGAACGATGATCCTAATGAGGATTATGAAAAACTGTTGGCTCTTGAGAGCGAGTATGCTTATATTGCGTTAAAAGTTCCAACCATATGTACAGAACTTACCTGGATGCTCTCTCGCCTTAATTACACTTACGTTGAGGATATGATGTTCTTTGAACATGATCTTCATGAAATCAAAAGAACTCCTCTGCAGCAGCGTTTATATGATTCTGTTGTTGTGACTGAAATGACAGATGCTGATTTTCCGGTGCTGTTTAAAGAAATAGATGCAGGATCTTTTTCTTTTGACAGGGTAAGTAATGATCCGTTCTTTAAAAAAGAAGACTCCATAAGGCGTTTTCACAACTGGCTTAATGATGAAAAAGAGCGCGGTGCTATTTTCATCAAAGGCATGATTAAAGGTGAGATGACTGGCTTCTTTACAATCCGTGATACAGGAAATGGAGTTTATACATCTGCATTAGGTGGAACTTTCATGAAATTCCGTCGAGGAGGTCTTGGGACAAATGTTCAGACTCCAGCTGAGGTTAAAAAGCGTGGAGGAAAGAAACTGGTACTTGGAGTTTCAACTAATAACATGATTCAGATAAGAGCTCTTATTCAGAATGAGTTCTTTCCTAGAAAGGCAAATCATGTGTTTGTAAAACATACAGATTTTAAAGGTTAAGTTGAATTATTGTCTTGCCTGTATGCTAAATTAAAAACATACCGTATTTCCTTATGCAGTGAAAAAATGTTCTGATACTTTTATAATTAAAAGTATCAGATTCATATTGAGTGAAGGTGCGCAGGATGGCAATGTATTTAAATGTGGGACATGGGTTATTTCAGGAATCCTTAGATTCCCTTATATACGTTGATAAGACTCCTTTGATTGAGATCCTGAATCAGAACCTAAAAACCAAAAACAAGTATTTCTGCTTAAGCAGGCCTCGCCGTTTTGGAAAATCTGTGACCGCCCAGATGATTTGCTCGTATTATTCAAAAGGTAGTGACAGTTCTAATCAGTTTGATAATCTCAAAATATCCTCAGCAGACAGTTATAAGAAACATCTTAATCAGTATGATGTCATCTTTATAAACATGACAGATGAGTTTGGCAGAGCAAATCACAATGTAAAAAGAATGACAGATTATCTGACAAGTTCCATTGTATCAGAGCTAAAAGAAGAGTACCCTAGATGCAGTATATCTTCCACTGAATTTTTGGATGTAGTTCTTCAGTCTGTCTACAGCTATTCAAAAGTTCCTTTTGTCATAGTAATTGACGAATGGGACTGCATTATGAGAGAGAAAAAAGAAGATCCAGAAAGTCTCAGGCAGTACCTGGAATGGCTAAAGTCCCTCTTTAAAGACAAAACATATGTTGCCTTGGCTTATATGACTGGTATTTTACCTGTAAAGAAATATGGTACCCAGAGTGCTCTGAATATGTTTGCAGAGTATTCAATGACAGATCCTGACAATTTTGCGCCATTCATAGGATTTACAGAGGATGAAGTTCTTGAATTGTGCAAAAACTTCAAGGCAGATTTTGGCAAAATGAAACAATGGTATGACGGTTATTCTTTTACGGAATTTCCTCATATCTATAATCCGAATTCTGTTGTGCAAAGCATCTTGAGAAAAAGACATGGAAGTTACTGGACAAAGACAGAATCATTTGAAAGCCTGCAGAAATATATTGACCTGAATCTTGAAGGCTTAAGGAACGACATCATAAGACTCATTGCCGGCGAAGAAGTAGTGGTCAATGTTTCCAAATTTCAAAATGACATGGTGACATTCAATAGTAAAAATGATGTTTTCACATTGTTCATTCATTTAGGTTATCTTGCAATCAAAACTGACTCGGAGATCAAAGTAGATAATATTTCCAAATTTGTAGTGCAAATCCCAAATGAAGAAATCAAAATGGAATTTAGAAATATTGTCGAAGACAATAAAAGATATGCTGGAGTCTATGAACTTATTGAAAAGACGGATGTGCTATTAAACAGTATCTGGTCATTAAACTCAGACGCTGTAGCAAAAGTATTTGATGAGGCTCATCAGGATCATACCTCAGTCCTGACTTACAATGATGAGAACTCATTATCGTGTGTAATAGCTCTGTCACTTCTTTTAAGCACGACAGACACTTATAACGTAGTAAGAGAACTTCCTACAGGAAAAGGATTTGCCGATCTGGTATACCTGCCAAAAGCTGGAGTTGATAAGCCTGCGCTGTTAATGGAATTGAAATATGACAAAACAGCAGAGTCAGCCATTGCTCAGATAAAAGAAAAGAACTACAGAAATTTCTTTAAAGACTATAAGGGCGAGGTGCTTTTAGTTGGAATTAACTATTCAAAAGATACTAAGACTCATCAGTGTATTATTGAAAAAGTAGCCTACTAAAGAATTCTTTTATAAGGTCGTTCTTTATAGATGGCTTCCAGAAAATATAATTGGCAAATCATGTGGTTATAAAACATACAGATTTTAAAGGTTAAGTATGAACTTTAGTATCGACAGCATGTATGAGATGGATCCTTTTTCATTAGATCATGATGAGAAGATCAAGCTTTTAACTTCTGAGTTGAAAGAACTTACAAGGTTCCATCTTGAACACTGTGAAACATATAAAGATATTCTAAAAGGTCTTAATGCTGATGTTGACAGTGTCAGTTCTTATTATGATCTTCCTTTTATACCTGTTAGACTTTTTAAAAATCATGAACTGCTTTCTGTTCCAAAGTCAGAGATCTTTAAAACCATGACCTCATCAGGAACCTCTGGTCAGAGAGTTTCAAAGATTTTTGTTGATAAAATAACAGCAAATTATCAGCAGAAAGCCCTGATTAAGATCATGTCAGATTTCATCGGTAAGAAGAGATTACCGATGCTAATTATTGATTCTCCAAATGTAGTCAAAGACAGAAATCTGTTTTCAGCAAGAGGGGCTGCCATATTAGGTCTGCGCATGTTTGCCCGTGATGTTATTTATGCCTTAGATGACAACATGGAACTTAAGCTTGATCTTGTAAATGACTTTTTAAACAAATACAGTGAAGGTCCAATTCTTATCTTTGGTTTTACCTTTATGATCTGGCAGCATCTGTATCAGAAGCTGCTGTCTTTAAATACAAAACTTGATTTATCAAGAGCTTTCCTTGTGACTGGTGGCGGCTGGAAAAAACTGGTTACTTTGAATATTACCAATGAGAAGTTCCGTGAGAGTCTGAATGAGCGCTGTTCAATCAGTCATTTTGTTGATCATTATGGCATGGTAGAGCAGACTGGGTGTATTTATGCGCAATGCGAATGTGGGCATCTGCATGCAAGTATCTTCTCAGATGTGATACCACGCCGTGCACATGATTTTTCTGTCTGCGATATAGGTGAAGAAGGTATCATTCAGGTTGTATCTGTATTGCCGCACTCATATCCAGGACACAGTCTTTTAACCGAAGATCAGGGCATTATTCTAGGTGAGGATGACTGTCCATGCGGGCGCAAGGGAAAGTATTTTAAACTTACAGGTCGTATTAAACAGGCTGAATTGAGAGGATGCAGTGATACCTATGCACAAAAGTTCTGATGTATTGGACAGGTTAAGCTATCTGACAGGAAATTCTGGGATCTTAAAATCAGCACCTACAACTCCTGTAAAGGCATTATTTGATCCTCTGGTAACTGATTTTTTTGATGAGCTGTCACATGCTCTTCTAAAGGATAGCGAAGCCAAAAAACTCTCTGACGTGATTGCCTGGGCTTTCTGGATCAGAAAGGCTTCCTTAAAAAAGGAAATGCCACGATATGAAGGAAAAAACAGGTTGGGAAGAGGTGTTGCCTTTCATATTGCACCATCTAATGTTCCTGTTAATTTTGCTGTGACTATGACATCTTCACTTCTTGCAGGAAACATTACTGTAGTCAGAGTTTCTAATAAGGATTTTATTCAGGTAAGAATCATTGTAAAGGCTATAAATGAGCTTTTAGATACAGATAGATATCAGGTACTGAAAAATTATCTTGTAATTGTCCGTTATGATCATGACAAAGAGATCAATGATTACTTATCTTCAATCTGTGATTTAAGAGTGGTCTGGGGTGGCAATGAGACTGTTTATGAACTAAGACAGTCACAACTTCCTGTTAGAGCTGTTGAAATGGCTTTTCCTGACAGATATTCAGTTGCTGTAATAAATGCTGATGAGTATTTGAAAGCTGATCCTAAAAAAATTGCGTGGAACTTTTATGTAGACACTTATTTTACCGATCAGAATGCCTGCTCTTCTCCAAGAATAATTGTCTGGACGGGATCTCATTTAGATGAGGCTAAAGAAAGGTTTTTCAGTGCGTTAAAAGAACAGCTTAATATTTCTGCCTATAAAATGGCATCAATTCTTGCAGTTGATAAACTCAATGCTTTATGTGAACTTGCCTCAGCTCACAGTGATCTTGAAATAAGAAGAGAGTCTTCTGATAATGAGCTTGTAAGAATTAAAGTAAACCGACTTTTTGATGATCTTTTAGATTATAAATGTGCTGGCGGTTATTTCTTTGAATATGACACTGATAATCTTGAGGATCTGCTCTGTCTTTTCAACAAGCCATGTCAGACCATCTCATATTATGGCGTAGCAAAAGAGGAACTTCTAAACCTTGTTTTAAAACATGGAGTAAGAGGTGTTGACAGAATTGTACCTCTTGGCAGAACCATGGAACTTGAATTCTTTTGGGATGGCTATGACATGATTGAGACCATGTCACGTAACGTGGATGTGTCTGTAATTTAGTTCGTTACTAAAAGTGAGCAAAAAGCCCTAGGCTTTAGCCATGGGGATTATTGTAATCAGATCTTAACCTCATGATATTTGATTGAGGTTAAATACAAATCTTAGTCTAATAAGTTAAAATACCCTGATCAAGTTAAGGCGGCTGGTGCCGTTAAGAGTGTATATACAGGTTTTTCGGAGTAAAAATGTCTAATAAGGAAAAATATATCAACTGTTTTGTAGAGGCTTTAGAGGTGGATGCAGAGGGCGTTGAGAGCCTTGAATACCAGGGGGTTGAATCATGGGATTCTGTAGGTCATATGTCTCTTGTTGCAGCCATTGAAGATGCTTTTGATATTCAGATGGATACTGATGACATTGTAGAT
This sequence comes from Succinivibrio sp., assembly GCA_051885305.1. Lineage (GTDB taxonomy): Bacteria > Pseudomonadota > Gammaproteobacteria > Enterobacterales > Succinivibrionaceae > Succinivibrio. Next base: position 5,557 of record JBJEWY010000009.1, read on the forward strand.
CTGAGTTCTTTTACTAAAGGAATTGAGATCTTAAAGAAATACGATATTGAGATGTAGTCATGGAGCTTTTAAGAGGCAAAAGAGCTCTTATCACCGGGGCTCACAGAGGGATCGGTAGGGCAGTCATGGAGAAGTTTGCTTCCTATGGCTGTGATCTTATGCTGTTAAACCGCTGTGAAGATTCTGCTTTTACTGAGAAATGTGCTGAACTGGCGGCACAATATGGTGTGGAAATAGAGCTTTTCTATGCTGATTTTGAATCTGAAGATGCGGTAAAAACAGCAGCAAAGCAAATCACATCAGCTAAAAAGCAGATTGATATCCTAGTAAACAATATTGGAGAGGCAAATCCTCTTAACATGTTTACCATGACAAAAATGGATGTTATCCGTCATGCTTTTGAAGTGAATCTGTTCTCTGCAATTGTTTTGACACAGTCTGTTGCCAGACAGATGATGCGAAAAAAGTCCGGCTCTGTTGTCTTTGTTTCCTCTTCTGCTGCATTTGATGCAGGGGCAAATATCGAGTATACAGCCACAAAATCTGCAATCATTGGCGCTGCAAAACGCATGGCCTTAGAGTTAGGTCCATTTGGTATTAGAGTAAACACTGTAGCACCAGGTCTTACTGCAACAGATATGGGCAATTCCATGAAGAAAGAGGATGAGGATATTGCCTTATCCCGCAATATCATGAGACGAAAGGGTGAGCCATCTGAAATTGCAGATGCTATCGCATTTTTATCCTCTGATATGTCGTCGTTCATGACTGGTCAGGTTATAAGAGTTGATGGCGGTCTTTTGGGCTAATCTTCTTACAGGCTTAAAAGTCTCTGATACAGAGCCTCGTTAGGATAGAGTTATGATTGTTTCAACTTTGAAAGTAGACTCTCTGCTTCTGCACATGCCTGTAGAACTCAAACTTGCCATGCCTTTTTCTGTGCTGAAAAAAGACAGGAAATACAGTCTTGTGGTTGCACTTCACTGTGCCATGTCTGATGGCAGTTTCTTTTTTGAGAAACTTGGCATGCTCGATTATGTTGATAAGCATAATCTTGTGATAGTAGCTCCAAGCCTTGGCAACTCTTTTTTCATGAACTGCTCTGCAGGAAAATTTGCTGATTTTCTGGATTTAGAACTCTATCCTATGCTCTTGAGCATATTACCTGTACTTCAGGACAGAACTGAGCATTATCTTTTAGGCGTATCCATGGGAGCCTACGGTGCGCTGCAGTGGTATTTAAGACATCCTGAATATTTTAAAAAAGCAATACTCATAAGCGGATATTATGATCACAAAATCCCTTATGATGAGAAACTTCCAACACAAAGACTCTCTTTTACCCTTTCAAGAATAATAAATCCTGTTATGGCAGGTGTGGTTAAAGAGCAGGGGAGTGGGTACGATCTCTACAGAATGATAGATGACTTTAAAGATAAGGAAGAAGGAAGTTTAGAGTTTTACTGTGGAGATAAAGATCTTCTGACTTTAAATCAGAACACTAAAGTTTCTTCCTACTGTGAGAGTTCTGGGATCAGGACAACTTTTGATAAAGTTTCAGGCGAACATGAAATCTCTGCTTTTAATGAGGCTATAGAGCTAGCCATGAGCAGGCTTTAAATCATAACTTCTTTGCTAATCAGAGGAATTGTATGTGGGATCTTGATAAATACTCAGATAATACAGCTGTTATTGATGAGTCTGGTCATACTGTCTCATATGCTGAGTTATCAAAGATAGGAGATAAGTTAAAGCAGGTTTTAACAAAAAGAAGTCTGTGTCTTATTCTCTGTAAAAATACTCTAGGAGCTTTGAGCTCATACACAGGCTGTATTCTTCAGGGCTCCGTTCCTATGCTTGTAAAAGAGGATTTAGATGGAGCTTTTCTAGACAGGCTCCTTGAATCCTATCATCCTCACTATCTTTTTGTCCCAAAAAGTCGTCTTTATTCACTGAAAAATTCAAAGAGTCTTCTGGAGCTTTATGATTACTGTCTTATTAAAACAGAATATGCAGAATTTTCTGATGAATACCAGCTCAATAAAGATTTATGCCAGCTGATTACAACATCAGGTTCAACTGGAAGTCCTAAGTTTGTAAGACAGAGTTACAGAAATGTTGAAAGCAATTCCCGTTCAATCTGTGAGTATTTAAAACTTGATGAGCGCGAAAGACCGATTACTGTTTTGCCACTCTACTACACCTATGGTTTGTCTGTTATCAACTCTCATCTGTATGCAGGGGCAACAATTCTGCTCACAGATAAATCGATAATGCAAAAGGAGTTCTGGAACTTCCTAAAAGAGTACAAGGCAACATCTATCTCAGGAGTTCCTTATACCTATGAAATGCTGCATATGCTGCGTTTTGTCAGAATGGATCTTCCATACCTTAAAACTCTCACTCAGGCAGGCGGACATTTAAGTCCTAAACTGCAGGAAGTGTTTGCATCCTACTGCAAGGAGCACGGTAAAAAGTTCTATGTGATGTATGGCCAGTGTGAAGCTACTGCAAGAATGAGTTACCTTGACCCTGAGATGTGTTTGTCCCATTTGGGCTCAATAGGTAAGGCAATTCCTGGCGGTATGTTTGAAATAAAAGATGAGCAGGATCTTACTGTATCAGAAAGTCAAAAAGAAGGGGAACTCATATACAAAGGTCCAAATGTCTGTATGGGCTATGCCCATGGCTTTGCTGATCTGAGCCTTGGAGATGAGAATAACGGGGTACTGCATACAGAGGATCTGGCGTATTTTGATGAGGATGGTTATTACTATATATCCGGCAGAAAAAAACGTTTTTTAAAGATCTTTGGCAACAGAATAAATCTTGAGGAACTTGATGAAATTGTAAGAGAGCAGTTTCCTGACATTGAGTTTGCCTCATGGGGTATTGATGATCATCTCTATCTTTTTGTATCAAGTCAGACCATGTTAAATCCGGTAAGAGACTATGTGGTACTGAAAACAGGTTTAAATCAGGCTGCCTTTAAAGCGGTACTTTTAGACAGACTTCCAAGAAACTCCTCTGGAAAAATTCTATACAGAGAACTCGAGTCTTATGTGAAGAACTCTCTAAACTGACATACTTCTGCAAGTTATAGAGCAAGTGGCAAGATCTGCAATGATTTTGTCAAAACTTTAATGCTTTGGTCGTAAGAGCAATCAACAGGAAGCCCACCACTTTTAAAGAGGTGGAGAATGTCACACAAAGATAATCTACTATAAGTTCATATCTGCAGTTGTCTTTAATTAAGCCTCAACAGAATTATCAATCAGGAAGTCTCAACCTTATAGATGGGGCATGCTCAATAGAACTTACAAATGGCAAGTTTTAATTAACAGATCCTGCTAAATAATTGCACTGTAATAGAACATCTTACTATCAGCTTAGTGCCTGCAGTTAGATATTTTTTCTTATCTGTCGTTTAAAAAATTCATATTCAGATCAGAAAAATAGCTTATCTTGACCAAAAAATGATCTTCTTTTGTTCTGTGAGTAATGTCAATTAGGTAATGTCATTATCTCCTGCTTAATAAAAGCAATTATCAGCAAGTTAACACAACAGTTAATTAAGCTTGTAAAAACTTTAACATATTTCACATTTTGAAAATGGAGATTAAAGTGATCTTGTAAGTAGGTTTTGTCAGAATGTTTATTTGCTGAACTAAAAAATCTAACAGTTCTTTAAAAAAAACTTTACAAAAGTCTTTATATAACTTTATGATAATTAAGTAAAATTCAAGAAGATTTCTGTAAATAACGGTGCTGTTTATTCATAATTAGACTCAAATCTGTGCAGAAAAAATTTTTTGTTTTAAATCTGCTAGAGTGAACTCACATTTGTACGTTATTCTTAAATTAAAATTTGAAATGTCGCTGTAATTACCTAAACTAGAAAATGTTACTTTTATAAACAGGCATATTTGAGAGGTGCGCTATGACTCCATCAGCAACACTGGTCAATCTGACTGCAACAGGTGACGTTGTAACTGGTCCTGGAATGCCAACCAATCTCGTCAATGGTCTGCCTCAGGCATGTTTAGGTGATCTTGTGGCGGGAGCTGTGTGTGTAGGTGCAATTACATTTTCAACTTCAGTTACCTATATAACAAAAGGTCGTCCTGTAGCTAATCTTTCTGCTCTTGTTTCAGGAGTGAATCCAATTACAGGTATTCCTGTGGCTACAGCTCTTGCTGTATGCCCGAACATTAACAAAATAGTCTAACAAACATCGGAAACTTGCTATGGCTGACAAATTAGATTGGCTGAATGAACACTATGTACTGTTTTCTCATCAGAAAGTAGCAGAGGTTACTGAAAAAGAGAATTACAAATTACCTTTTGAACTTAAGGAAACTGCCAAAGAGTATCCTGAATCTGAATCTTTTCTGAATTATCTGGCCAGTAATGAAAACTATAAGGAAGCAAGTAAGTTTTTATCGTACTGCATTCACCACAGAAATCTTGCATGGTGGGCTTACTGTGTAGTTTTATCGTTAGAAGACGAGCTCAAAAAAGCTCCTCCAAAGCCACGTTCCATTGCTGATATAGGAAAACCAAGGGAATTGAATGTTCCTGATTGGGCGAAGATGCAGGAGGAGACTCCTCTTGATCCAGACAAGGCTATAGATGAGATAAAAAAGTCGTTTAGTACACAAAAAAAGGAGGCAGACTCCCAGCTGGAGGAATGTCTTCAAAAAGCAGGAAATAATGTCATTGAAAAGTATCAGCAAGCAAAGAAACAAGTTTGGGATATTTTTAAAGCAAAATCAGGCATGGATCCTGACGAATTCATGGAATGCATTTTTGAAAAAGCCCGCGAAGCGTTGAAAGTAAAAATTGTAGATGAGGAGAAGTCTCCTATCTTCAAGGCATCGCGTGAGCTTAAAGAAAAAGTGGAAACCATGCGCAAAAACACTATTGATACCATCAACATGGCTGTTCCGATGAAATCTGAGGCTGAACTTAAGGTTCAGAAAACTGAGGCTATGGATGCAGCTTACAGTTTTGTTATTGCTCCTGATGATATCAATGCTCAGCGCTGCCTGAATGTAGGTAATACCTGCCCAGATACCCCTGAGGGGCTATTATGCCTTATCTGTTTCTGGTCTTATGGCAATCTTACTCCTAATTCAAAGCAGGTGGTAAAAACCCCGGCAGGTCTTGCTGCCAATGGTGCTAATTCCCTTTTTATCATGTGTGGCCTAGCAAAAGGTGGACAGCGATCATTTGCAGAGCGAATTAAGCGTTACTTTTTTATCGGCAAGGAAATTGCCCAGGGTAAGAACAGTTTCGCTCAGTGTGTTCAGTATGAAGAAATGCCACATGAGAGACTAGGCGCAGATGATGCTTTTACCGGACTTGTAGAAGAGCAGCAACATGAAGATGAGGAAATCCTAAAAGATGAGGAAAGCAAAGAAGAACAGAACTCATCATTTGTAAGATTCAGGATCTGAGCCTCACAGCATAAGGATAGCGGTTATGGCAAATTTTAAAAACTCTGTAGAAGCAGAATTTCAGAACAGCAGTATAAACCTTATCAACAGCAATTATATTCTCAGTGTGGATCTGACTGAGGGTATCAGTATTCCGTTTGTTCTGAATATAGAATTCCTGACCGATACCAAACAGAAGATTTCAACTTTAAAAGCTCTTTTGGATCAGGCTGTCACTGTTACCATGTATCAGTATAGTTCTGATAAAAGCATTGCCAAAAGTTATGTAAGAGATGTTCATGGTGTTGTAACTGCCTTTGAGGATCATGGTGTTTATAACATAGATAACGGCAATGCAAAAAGGATGTACAGATACACTCTGACAGTGATGCCTGAAATTGTCAGGCTTTCATCAAAATCACATCAGAGAAGTTTTACTGATAAAAGCGTTGTTCAGGTTATTGACTCCATTTTAGGAGAGTATGGTATTCAGAGCGACAGCAACAACAATAATCTGTGGACTGACAGACCAGATAATACATCTTTGGTGTTTACTCAGACCAAAGAGACTGATTTGGAGTTCCTTAATAAACTGTGCAGTGATTTTGGTATCAACTATACAGTGGAGTACGACAGAAAGAGCAGAAATAATATCTACTCTTTTTCAAGAGGTTATATAACCCGCAAGGATAGTTCTGTAGCCTTAAATGTAAGTATGACTCTTAATGACAAACTGTCTTTTTTTGATCAGCATGTCGTAGATGATATTGTTACCTCATGTGCGGTTGCTTATGAGGATAAAAGCAATGATGAGAAAAGAGATTTTACTTACGATTTCAACTTTCTGTTTAACGATGTAGACTCTGATAAGAAAAGAAAATCCATAAGAGACTTCTGCAGTAAATCAAGACAGGCCTTCAAAGATAATCTTAATGAAAAAACTCTCGTCCGGGCAAATGATCTCTCTTATGTTCCTGGAGTCATGCTTCAGGTTAAAGATTACGATGACAGTGCAACTTATACCATTGCAAGAACCTGCCTTAAGATTTATTCATTAGAACAGGATCCAAAGCTTGGGAATTTTGCCTTCAGGCAGACTCTTCTGTGTCTTAATAAGCTCAATAAGGAGCTTTTAGGTTCTGTATATCAGCTCCCAAGAATTAACTTGGATAGCAGTCTTGCTGACATCAGAATACATGAGGATCCTCAAATTGGACATGACAGTGAGTTCTATTCCTCATCTGTAAATGATTACAGTTTCTGCGTTGGTACAGTATCCAATGAATCAGGAGAGATCAGGGATAAAGATGGGCGTGATGTAGTTCCTGCAAGTGGCGGTAACGGCTCTGTTCCAACAAAATTCTATCTGAAAACAGACAGTTCAGATGTCCCTGCAGTGGTGCATTATTTGCACTCACAGTCTGGCATAAATAATTATCTGTCAGATTTCCCAAAATTAGGTCAGAAGGTTGTGGCTTTGAAATTAGGCGGTAACTATCTTTTTTATGCTTACCTGCCACACAGTAACGATATTGAGAGTCTGATTCCAAATACCTATGGACTGCATACTACTGCAATTTATGAGCCTAATGGTACACAAAACAGGACAGTAGCAGATCATGATATTAACAATTACGGTCTCAAATTTACCCGTTACACTTCTGTCAAAGAAAAAGTCATATCGAATATTCTGCAGGGATCTGTTGACGCTTTTATAGATAGTTGCGTATGCAGATTAAATGATGTCAATATTCTTAACAGGTACTCAAAACCAGATACTGTTACATTGTCTGATGGTACGAAACTGTCTTGCAAAGACGCCTGTACAGAACTTGTATCAAAACTCAAATCTGCTCGAGTTGCTTATCTTAAGGAAAAGGATAAGGATGAGAACAGTTCAGAACTTGAGAACAGGAAAAAAGACATCATAACAGTATACGGGGATGTTGAGAAAACAGCAGATCAGCTTATTGCTATTGTCGGTACGAAGCAGATTGAAAGTATAACCTTTAGCGGAACAGAAATTTCATCATCAGGAGATTTGAAGCTTTCTGCTCAAGGCAGTCTTGAAATTAGTGCCAAGAGCATTACCATCAAATCAGACGAAGATATCTCGGTACAATCAGATAGAGCGCTTACCCTGAATGGAGTCAGATCTCTTACTGCAGCTTCAGGATGTTCCCAGCTGTATCTTGTTCCTCATAAGGCAAATTTACGTGTAAGAAGAATCTGGCTTGCAGATATTTCATATGATTCAAGTATCAATTTAGAGCAGAACGTTAGCATTAGTGGCTACAAAGTCGGTGTTAACTCTTTGATTTCTTCGACAATGAAAGATGCTTTTGGTGGCTGTGTTCAAACCTCTAGAGGTGAATCTTCTATATTAGGAACGAATATTGTAGCTAAAACCAGAAGCAAAACAGAGATTGGGTGTAGCCTTGTGCAGCTGGGATTAGAGCTTAGATCCTTACTGAATATAATTTCAGGAATAGAAAAAACTGACGAATCTAAACTCAAGGTAAAAGCATGTAATCAAATTGTTGGTTCTACATATGATGTTGTTAACAGCATTATTGATCTCTACAACACACTCACAAGCGAAGATGGCACAAATCAGGTAGTTTATACAGTCAGTCTTATATTAGACACACTTGATGTTATACAGGGTTTATATAGGATTACTGAAGGTTTCGTAGTACTAGAGCTTGGAGACAGCGAAGCGGTACAAAATTATCTCAGACATGCTGATAAATGGAACTATATGAGGGCTCGTGACTGGATTGAATTTGGTTTCTTCTCTGCAAGAGTTACTTTGGAGTTAACCTCAGCAGTAACTAAAAGCGTTCTTTTCTACAAGAATAATCCCGAAGACAAGAGGTCATCATTATCTATTTCACCAAAAGAAGTGAAAATTGAATCTACCAAGACGGATTTTGAGGTTGAAAGTCTAATAAAGAATAATTCTCCACTTGACGGAAATGGTGTAGCTTTGGATCAAAACCAGCAAATTCCAGAAAATGGTAATAATAATAATGCAGACGAGAATGATCCTAATAATATTGCGGAACAGCATGAGCCAGACAATGTTTCTAATAATAATGGGGAACAGCGTGAGCCAGACAATGGTTCCAATAATAATGGGGAACAGCGAAATTCAGCACAAGATTCTAATAATGCGGGCAATCAAAATCTAGACAATGATCCTAATAATGGATCAAGCACAAATACCACGCAGAGCAACGATAATCATAGTAATGTCCAGCAGAACCATGAAGAGCAACCAAATGGTCAGCATAACGAGACTTCAAATTCAGGATCATCAGATAACGGTAGCAGTGCAAGCACCAATATAAATAACGGTGAAGAAGTAAATACCAGAACAGACGAGTCTGACCATAAAACAGATAATAACTCAAATGAAAAACGCCTTGATCATGGAGATGAAAGCTAGACATGTATTTGTACAGAAAAAGATAAAGCGTTTTTAAAGAACAGTCAGGATACCTCTTAATATCAGAGCCTGATAATCAGGAAATTCAGTAGCTGTACTCATCACTAAATAGTAGATTGTGATTGGTTATCAGTGCTAAAAGGAGAACGACCATGAGTGAATATACTCAGGAGATGGATGAAAAGGAACTTCTGAAAAAATCTACAGAAATTTTAGGGGAGCTGGCAGCAAAACTTGTGGAAGTTGCCGCTGCAGGTATTGCGATGAATATCCTTAAGTCGGTTACAGTGACCAATTCACAAAAATCTACTGTTGCAGGTGACAAAACATTACGCGCCACAAATGAGGAAACCACACTTGAAGAGAGCAAAGTTGAAGCTGCAAAGACTGATTCGTCTCTTGCAAAAGATGAGGTTTCTGGTGAGAACGGCAGTGTTGATGCTTTAGAGACAAATGCTAAGGCTGCCACAACCGAGGCTACTGCAGCTGAGGCCGGTGCTCAGGCCGTAAAGACCAAAGCCGGAGCCTGTGATATTCAGACTAAGGGCTTAAAACTTAACTAATTGGTGCATAACGGATTAAAAGTGTGAATTTTATTGATCTTTAGATAAAAAAATTCCTGTTTTAATCACAATATTTGTATGTATAAAACAGACTGTCCTGTTAAATAACTTAATATGGATCAGTTGATAAAAATAAGGAAAGAGGGGGTTATGTGGAAAGACTCTCTATGAACGATTTTCAGAATCTGCTGACAGCAGTTTCGCAAGACAGTGTGAGCGGAGAAAACTGCGAGTATGATGATGTGTATCTGTCACTTGATACATATGCTTTAGGAACTCCTGAAGATGAGATGGGGGACAGTGTAATTGAGGGAAAAGATCCTGATTACAGAGAACTGTATTCTGCCTGTCTCAAATTATGGGAGAAGACCAGAGATTTGAGAGTTGCCTGTTATTTCACTCTGTCATCTGTATGCCTGTTCGGTCTTGAGGGATTACGAGACGGTCTAAAGCTGATTGATTACCTTGTAAAAGAGCAGTTCGACAGTTTTTATCCTCAGCTTGATCCTGATGATGATAATGATCCTACAGAAAGAATCAATGTTCTGGCCATGCTTTCACCCGTTGAGGGCGCATATTCTGATCCTTACAGATTTTTAGCTCATACAAGAGACTTTAAGCTTGTCAAAGAGCTTGATTACACCTTAAGAGATTATCTGGTGGTGTCAGGATATCTTGAGTCTAGCGACAATCGTGATCTTTCATCTTTAAACGCTCAGCTCTGCTCTGTACCGGCTACTTCCATTCAGGAAAGGCTTTCCGTATTAGATGAGGTTTTAAGTCTTGTAGACGGGATTTGTGACTCATTCAATGAAAAGATCGGCAATTCAGGATTTCTTACACTTGATTCTTTAAAACATGAACTTCAGCTGATGCGTGGCATGTATGCAAATGCAATCAAAAACAGTTCATCTGTTGCTGTAAGTTCTGAGGAGGAAGTTCATAACACTGCACAGGTATCTGTATCATCACCTGCAAGTGCCGCAGTATCAGTTCCTGCATCAGCTAGCGTCGTTAATATTGATTCCTATGTTCCTAAAAACAGGAACGATGCAGTGGCTCTTCTGAAAAAAGGTGCAGAGTATTTTAACCTAAACTCCCGTCACCCTAGTTTACAACAAGGGTGACGAACCTCACAA
>JBJEWY010000010.1:0-16105 GCA_051885305.1 Succinivibrio sp.
AAAAATTTATGCAAAACAGATATAAAATTTATATTGGTTTAAATATCTTGAAAAGGTTCTTTGAAGAGAGATTATTCAATATTGGACAGATATTGTTCTACAGTGATTGCATTTGTAACTGTTTCTCACAATTAAACAAATAGAAAATAATCTCTTAAAAATAAACAATAAGGCGCCAGAACTTTAGAGGTTCTGACGCCATATTGCTTAGAGAAAATGACGATTAGCGTCCGCCATCAACACGGAGAGTCTGACCTGTAATATATGATGAAACATCACTTGCCAGGAATAATGCCATTTCTACAAGTTCGCAAGGCTCACCCATACGCCTTAGTGAAGTCCTTGCAATCAGATTCTTGCGCTCTGTTTCATCCTTGTAATGCTCCATCTCAGTGTCGATAAGACCTGGAGCAATACAGTTCACTCTAACTCCCTGAGGACCAACTTCTTTTGATAAGATCTCAGAGGCGTGAATTAAAGCAGCCTTACTGGTACCATAAGCAAGGTAACCAGGATTTGAATCAATACCGCTTGATGAGGCAATATTGATGATAGAGCCTCCCTTCTGCTTAACCATCTGCTTTGAAATTGCCTGAAGGATCTGTACCTGAGCAAAGAAGTTAACCTCAAATACTTCCTTAAGCTTTTCCATGGTGGTCATATTGAATGATGCATCATAGGCAACACCGGCATTGTTCACTAAAACATCAATGGTATTGTGCTCTTTTAAGATCTTGATAAGTGCCTCTGATAAAGAATCTGGATTTAAAAGATCAGCAAAATATGATGATACGTTAACGCCATTTAACTCTTTTAAATCATCAAGGAAAGATAAGTACTCATCATCAAGATGACGTGAAAGAGCAATAATATTGCAGCCATTTCTTGCAAAAGCAATAGCAAGCTCTCTTCCAAGACCTCTGTTAGTACCAGTAATTAAGGCAGTTTTGCCGCTTAGTAAACTCATTTATCCCCCAAAGTGTCAAAGCACCTTACTCATTTATGTTTTTGTAGATAGTTAAAAAGTATACAGACTTTAATTACCTAAAAATCACATAAATTCAGGCATTAATGATTTTTATGACAGTGATCAGATTGTTTTAAGAAAAAGATGAGCAACTAAGCTAAAGATAAGGAATGTTAGTTCTTAAAAATTGATAAAAACTTAATAAGATTAAATATTATTTATTGAAATAAAACGATATTTTAAATATATGATTTAATAGCAGATACATCATCATCAAGAAAATAAAACGTGATACACATCATATTGCAAGTGCACAGAAAAAAGGATTTTTCTGCCATATAAGAGCACAGATGAGAGTTTTAAGATCATATGATTTAAAGCCTTAAACACAAGACATGTTCAAGGCTTTGATCTGTTATTCCTCAGAGGTTATCTTTGGATATAACCAGCTTGGTCTTTCGTCAATCCTGTCAGGATCGTAATTGCGTCTGTCATTGAAATTCATTTCAGATATGGTTTCAATATCAGAATTTGAGATATCAAAATCATAAAGTTTGGTGTTCTGCTCAAGCCACTGTCTAGTAACAGCTTTTGGAATTGCTACTATTCCCCTTTGGATACACCACCGAAGCAGGATCTGAGATGGAGCAGCCTTGTAATGATCACACATGCCAATAAGTCTTGGATCATCTAAAAGAAGTCTTCCTTCAGAACCTAACGGTGAATAGGCTTCCATGGTGATTTTTCTGTGCCTACACCAGCCGATAAGCTCTTCTTCGGTATTTAGCGGATGAATTTCTGTCTGTGATACCTGAGGATAAGAAGATGCTCCATGTTCCATCAAACTTTCAATATGATGGATCTTGAAATTGGCAACACCAATTGATCTGCAAAGCCCCTCTTTCTGGAGTTCCTCAAGCTTGAGATAAGTCTCTTCATAACCTTTTACAGGCCAGTGAAGAAGGTATAAATCCACATAATCAAGCTGTAGTCTTTCAAGAGACTCAAGTATTGCCTTTCTTGGATCAGCATAATCAGTAACCCAGAGTTTGGTGGTCACAAAGATCTCTTCTCTTGGAATACCGCTGTCAGCTATAGCTCTGCCAACTGCCTTTTCATTACAGTAGATCCTTGCTGTATCAATAAGTCTGTAACCTAAATCAAGGGCATCACGAACACAGTTATAAACATCATTGGTATCAGGTATTCTATAGACTCTGATCCCAAGCAGCGGCATCTTCTGGCCGTTATTCAAACTTGCAGTGGATTTTAATGACAGTTCCATTTAAAGCTCCTGCATGCGATCATAGGCAGCCTTTAAAACCTTCTCATCAGCACCTGCCTCATGCATATGGGCTGAAAGATAGTTTCTGTAGCGTCTTGATCCCCTGACTCCGTTAAACAGGTTAATAATATGATTTCCTAAATGATTAAGTCGGTTGCCCTCTGAAAGGTAGGCAGGTGCAAATTCAAGGATTTTGAAAAAGACCTCATCTCGACTTAAAACCTTATCACCTGTACCGTATATATTACTATCAACCAAAGCCAAAATATACGGATCATCCATTATGGCGCGACCTAGCATCACACCTTCAACATGGGTTAACTGCTCTTTGCACTCATCAATGGTTTTAATACCACCGTTAATGGTTATGGACAGATCAGGAAAAGTATCTTTTAGAGCATAAACTCTTTCATAATCAAGAGGAGGTATGGTTCTATTCTCCTTTGGCGATAAACCATTAAGCCAGGCTTTTCTTGCATGCAAAATGATATGCCTTGAACCGGTTTTATACACGGCATCAACAATCTTTTTGGTGTACTCTACATCATCAAGCTCATCTACACCGATTCTAGTTTTAACTGTAACAGGTACAGATACGGCATCCTGCATGGCCATAACACAGTCGGTTATGACCTCTGGGGTACGCATCAAAATAGCCCCAAAGCTCCCCTGCTGAACCTTGTCTGATGGACAGCCGCAGTTTAGATTTATAGCTGCATAGCCGTGTTTTTCACCGATTTTTGATGCTTCAGCCAGGATCTTAGGATCACTTCCCCCAAGCTGCAGAGTGCACGGATTTTCAGTATCAGGATCCTGTTCAACAAGCTGCTCTTTGCCATGGGTTAAAGCCACTGCTGCTACCATTTCAGTATAGAGCATAGCTTTTTTGGACATAAGTCTTGCAATTCTTCTGAAGGTCCTTGTTGTGACATCAATCATCGGAGCTACAGAAAAGCGGTCAGATGGTGTAAAGGATGCTTTCATATTCTACTGTTCAGATAACCAAAAAGCGGGTTCCCCCGCTTTTCATGTCAAAAATAAAACTAATCTTCGTAGTCAGCACTTAGAACATCACTTATGTGCTTGTCCATGTACTTCTTTTCAAGAGCAGGTAGAGTTGAGGTTAATGAGGCTACCATATCATTGAGTTTCTTGCCGTTCTCCTCATCAGGTTTTGAGAGGAATGAACCGATAAGATAGCCTAAATCCTTCATCTGCTCAGCTGTTACACCACGGGTGGTAGCTGGATGTGATGAGAATCTTACACAGTCAAACTTAATGTTTGGATTGTTGGTATATACCTGGGCAATACGTACGTGAACACCAAGATCGGCTAAAAGCTCCTGAGCACCACGAGCTGAAATTGCACATACTCTGGTATCAACCATCACAAGATGAGTCTTTGTGGACTGTGAAATAATCTTCATGCCACCTTTGACAAGACCTTCCTCTAAGGCTCTGGCATTAGCTACCACATCCTGGCAGTACTGCTTGAAGCCTGGAGTCTTCATCTCATGGAGACGTACTGCAAGACTTGATAACTGTGGTGATAAAAGACCGTTGTGACCTGCCATGGTCTCAGCCCTATCAATTAAACCTGCAATTTCCTTTCTGCACAAAATTACCGCTGCCTGAGGGCCCTGCATTGCGCCGTGTGTTGAGAAGGTAACCACATCGGCGTACTTCATAGGGTTTTCAATAACACCTGCTGCAGTTAAGCTTACAGTCTGTGAAATATCACACCATAAAAGCGCACCTACATCCTTGGCAATCTTTGAGAAACGGGCAAAATCAATCTGCTGTGAATAGTTTACAGGAGAGATAATGATAAGCTTTGGCTTGTTGGCCTTAGCTAAAGCCTCTACATTATCCATATCAAGAAGCTGGGTTTCAGGATCAATACCGAAATTGACAAATCTGAAAGCAAGATTCTCTGAATTGCAGTGCTCTTTCTTACGTAAGTCAAGAGACATCACCACATCACCACGGGTAGTTAAGGCTTTGAATACCACGCGAGATGCAGCCTCAATAGTAATGGTTCTTACTGTTGCACAAGGGGCACCGAACAGATCACACAGTCTTTTGACTGTAAGTGACTCTAAAGTATCAGTCTTGCCTAAAGTTAAGGTATTTGCTGAATTAACAAGAATACTGCCCATGATGGAGGCACAGATTGGAGAAGTGCTGTTCTCATCTGGGATAAAGGAGATACTAGCGTGCTGTCGCTCTATTTCTTTGACAAAATAAGCATATAAATCCTTATCAAAAGTTTTAACTACATTAAGTGAGTTCATACCTATATCTCCTTCTAAATCCCTTGCATTATAGCAAAGTTTCTTATTTTCTTTTATATATAAAACACTTATCAGTGTATTTATTGTACCTAATATCACAGAGGCCAGACTTTCGGAACAATCAGATTACACAGTAAAAGCGCAATACCAATTAAAGGAAGCCCTACCTTCAGATAATCTTTAAAGTGCAGATTGGATGCACGTAACACAAGAGTATTGCATGGGGTTGCAATCGGGGTTGCAAATGAGCATGAAGCCCCCATAGCACAGGTTATTAAAACACCATATGGTGACAGATTAAGCTTTGATGCAATACTCATGGAAATCGGTATAAGTAAAGATGCTGTGGCTGTATTGGGCATAAACTGACTTAAAAGAACAGAACACAGGAAAATAACTGAAACTATAAGGTAGACTGATGGAGCATTACCCACAATATCAGATACGAAGGTGGCAATAATTTCACCTGCTCCTGTCTTCTGCATGGCAAGAGCAACTGGAAGCATTCCTCCAAAAAGGAAAACTGTAGGCCAGTCAATGCCCTTATAAGCCTGTTTTTCAGTAATACATCCTGTTAGCACACATAAAATTGCAGCTGTAAGAGAGATCATCGCAGGTGATACACCTGGGATTCCTATAATAAGACCTAAAACCACGAAAATTAAAATAACAAGTGCTGTAACCCGCTGTCTGTGACTCCCCTTAACGCCCTTTGACTTGGCAATAAGACCACCGTCTGCTGACTTCTGTGGCAGAAGATGACGGCCTATAAGGCACATGAACAGTACAGATGCTATGGCTATAGGAGCTGCTATCCAGGAGAATTCAAAAAAGCCGTAAGATGGAAGACCTGCTGCTGTTATTTCTGCAACAGCTATCATATTAGGAGGGGTTCCAACCATTGTCAGCATACAGCCTGAATTGGCTGCAACAGCAAGAGACATTAAAACAGGAGCTGAGGCAATTTTAGCTGATACGCACACACCTATAACCATTGGCAGCAAACAGGCAACAGTTCCTGTATTTGAGGCAAAGGCTGACATAATAACTGTAAGGAGCATAAGAGCAAGAATCAGTGGGCCTTGTGATTTACCTACATGACGGACAACGAAGTTACCTATCATCTGGGCAAGACCTGATTCTAGAACAGCAGCACCTACAACAAACATGCCACTAAAAAGAATTACATTGCTGTTTGAAAAACCAGAAAACACTTCCTCGGGGGTTAGAATGCCAAATACACCTAAGCTTACAGCACCTATGAGGGCGGCAACAGATACAGGTATCCACTCGGTGACAAACAAAAATGCCACACATGCCAGTACACCTAAAGTTACTATTGCCTGATCCATAACGGCAGTTCCCTTTTTTATGATAGTAATTATTCTTAGTTAATTTAATCAGTTAAGTGAGGTAAATTCTGTGAGAAACGGCGCAAAGTGGCGTTGCAAAGCCATTTTACATGCTGTAAATGATATCTGTATCAAAATTTATTCATCAAAAAAAGTAACTTTTCTTAAGTAATTCTGAAAATCTTAATGGTGATTAGACGAAAAATAAGGAAAGAACTGGACAATAAAATTACTCAATAGCAATTTATGATAACTTATGAAGTTAACTTTTTAAAAGAAGTGAAACATTTGAAAGAAATATGAGTATAGAAAGCTCATTTAAGAGCACAGATGAATTTTATTATGGAACTATTTTTTAGATGATTCTAGTGCAGATTTATTCAGCAATCATTAAATCTTTATAAAAATATATGAAAAAGGTCATTATTTGAATGATCAACTCTACATTATCAGGCTAATTGAACGTTATTTAGATAGTGATGTGATAAAATTTACCGCCATGATAAATATTAAAGTAACGAAACACTCAAGATTTGATGATTATATAGCCATTGAACGAGAGACTGGAGCTATTGCTATTCCTGGTCGACACGTTCTTGGCATATTCTCTATTGGTGTGATTTCGTTTCTTTTAGCTCTTCCTTTCGGTCAGCTTGTTCCTGAGAATAATTCTCCTTTAACAGCTTTTACAAAAGGTCAGGAGCAGCAGGCTCAACGCTATGAGCTGGCTTATCTTAAAAATGATGAGCGTATAGCTGAGAAGAATCTTGAAATTACCACTACAGAAGGTTCTCAGGAAAACTACGATGATGAAATCGTACCTGAAGCGTTACTTGCAAACGACGCTACAGAATTCAAAGAACCAGAAGCTCCAGTAGCCCCTCAGGTTACAACGCCTGCTGAACCTCTAAGAGAAAAGTTTGTTGCTAAAAACGAGCCTGCAATTGAAGAGGAGCAGAAAGAAAAGAGCAAGGAGTTTATCAGCAATATTCTAACTCCTTCAAATATTCCAAATACCATCACACCACCAGTTGAACCTCGTGGCAAATGGTATGAGCAGACAGTTAGAAGCGGAGATTCTCTCTACAAGATCTTCAACTACCTCAATCTTGATAAGAAAGATTACAAGCTTATTACCTTCGCAGGTCGCAATGAGAACTTAGACCTTCAGGTAAACGCAAAGATCCTATTTTTGGTTGACTCCAAAAATATACTTCTTGAAATGGCAATTCCAACAAGCCAAAACAAACAGCTGCGTTTCATAAGAGATGAGGCTGCAGGTAGCTTTACCGTCACAAAAGAAGATCATTTAGCTCAGCTTACCGACAAGCAGAAAGCAGAAATTGTTGATGCCAACACGATGCCTGGCTTTATTGAGGCTCAGGAGAATCGTGAAAAAGAGCTTCTTGCAAGAAGAGAGAGAGCTCTCAAAGAAAAAGAGGCTCAGGAAAAAGCTAAGCTTGAGAGCATGATGGCTAAAGGTAACAGTGAACCTGTGATTGTTCCAGAAAAGAGAACAGTTAAAGTTGATCCAAAGACAAGACCACGTCTTATCATTGGCTCTATCAACAAGAAAGAGTCCTTTGACAGAGCTGCTATAAGACTTGGCCTTACAAGATCTGAGATCACCTCAATTAAAAATCAGTACACAGGCAAGATTGATTTTAGAAAACTTAAAGCTGGAGACTCATTTAGAGTACTCTTTAATGGAGTTGGCACATCTGCTACTATGACCGCAGTTGAGATCAACTCAGGTGAGTATGGTGAGGTTACCCTGTTCCGTCATCCTCAGAGCCATATCTTCTATGAAGAGGATGGATACAATCCAACTACAGGTGCTTTCCGCCGTTTCCCAATCACAGGTCCTGTAAAGGTAAACTCTCAGTTTAACCTAAACCGCTTCCATCCTATTAAGCGCAAGATCAGACCTCATTACGGCGTTGATTTCAAATTAAGTATCGGCACACCAATCTATGCTCCTGCTGATGGTGTTGTTACCTATGCAAGTTATATGCGAGGTGGCGGTTATACCGTAATTATCAAGCACAAGAACGGTTATACAACTGTTTATATGCATTTATCAAAATTCGACGTCAAAAAGGGTGACACTGTACATATAGGCCAGATGATTGCCCGTTCTGGCAACACCGGTTATTCAACTGGACCTCATCTGCATTATGAGGTTCACGTAAACGGTCGTGCTGTTGATCCTTTAAAGGTGGACCTACCATCAGGCTCACCTGCTACAGCACAGAGACTGAAAGAAGCATTCAGAAATACAGTATTTATTCTCAAGACTGAACTTTATCAGAGTTCACTTGCTCAAACAAAGAATTAGGAACACACGTGCTAAGCGAAAAAGAATTTACCGACGAGGCCCTTGCCGTACTCAAATGGCTAATTGCCATTCCATCAGTTACAAGAACATCTGGTGATGAGATCATCAATCACACCATTTACAATACTGTATCTGAATTCACCTATTTTAAGAATCATCCTGAGTACCTAAGCTACATTACTCATGATGATCAGAAAAACCATTCATTTACTGCTTTCGTAAGACGAGATGTTCTAACTACCCAGACACTGGTGATCCTGTGTAATACTGATACCTCATCAAATGAAGTCTACGGTACCTTAAAATCATATGCATTCAAATCTGACGATCTCAAATACAAATTGAAGAATCTGCCTTTAAGCGAAAAGCAGCGAGCTGATTTGGAAGATGATAACAACATATATGGTCTTGGTAGCTTTGAAAACAAGGCTCCAATTGCCGGTATGCTTATTCTCCTTAAATATTACACAGAAAGATTATGGGAGCTGCCATCAAACCTTCTTTTTGTCTGCAACTCTGAATCTTTAAACGGACATGAAGGTATCAGAACCTGTCTTCCTTACATTCACAATCTTATAAGTGAGCTTGATATCGAACTTACCCTGGCACTTAGCTTTAAACCTGAATCAAGAAGTGTCAATAACAATACCATCAACATTTACACTGCCAATATGGGCAAAGTAGAGGCTGGTTTCTATATTTTCGGAGAAGGAACTGACTCTGAGCAGCCATTTAAAGGCTTCTCACCTACTCTTATTGCTTCAAGAATTGTTGAGGAAATCGAGCTTAATCCGACTTTAACCAAGAAGATCTCAAGATCAGCTATTGCACCTACATTCAACTATCTGCACACTTACAACAACAGATCACCAAATACTCCTGATGCTGTTCATTTAAGTTTCAATTTCCCTTTCATAAATCTGAATCTAATGGATCTTTTAGAGAACTTAAAACAGACTGCAGCAAACGCTATCGAGCGAACAGCCGAGTATATGGAAGACAGAGAGCGTCTTTTCTGCAAAATCAATGATACTGTTACCACAAACACTGTACGTGAAGCTGAGGTACTGTCATTTTCTGATCTTTTCTACAGAGCAAGTCTGCATTACAAAGGCAATCTCAAATCCGCTATTGAAGGTCTTATCCAGAAGTGCGCCAATGAGGAACTGTCAAATCACGACATCATCAAAACCATTATTGAGCGCTTAAATGAACTAGCACGCCTGCCAAGACCTTCTGTAGTAATTTTCTTTGGTAATGACTTTATTCCACAGCAGCAGTTAAGACGCAACAATGCTATGGATAGAGAACTTTATATCAAGGTCAACCATGCTGTTGAAGAGTTCAATAAGGATAGAACAAGCCAGATCAACATTGAAAATGAGTGCCCTGCTAACGACAACTGCTTTATAAGACCAGTAGGTATAGATGTTGCCTTAAAAGCCTTGAAAGATGAATGTCCAATGCCTGTTTCAACATTCTATAATCTCAATGCACCAGGCATTACCTTTAACTACAAAGGTGGCGATCTCTATAGAGCCTTAGAGCATGTGAACTTAAGTTTCTTCCCTGACATGCTGTGCTTTATTCACAATCTTATGATTCAGATTGGACCTGATGATGCGTCAGCTTACATCAGCAAGACTCAGGATCAGGCCTTTACTGCCCTTAAAGTACAGAAGACAGAAAAGACAGAATCATCTGCTGTACCAGAAAAGCCAAGAAAAGAAGATGTAACTGAAAAAGCGCCTCTAAAAGCAGAGACTAAAGATGTGACACCACTTAAGACAGCACTTTCTCAAAAGGATGGTAGCAGTTCACTTGAAGGATCACTTAATACAGAAAAAGAAAATTCTGAACAGAAGACTCACACAGGTGATCACATAGGAATAAATGAAATCGACAATGACAGGATAAGCTCTCTTTTAAAGGCAAAAAATCAGTCAAAGTCTGATAATGACAAGCAAAAGGAACCAACAAGGATCTAGCAAAAAATCAGGCCTCTACTACATGCCCTGACCTTGTGTTTATCTTAGGCCCTACAATGTAGTCTGGCCTGATTTTTCTTAGATCATAAATGAAAGCAGAACTTCACAGTCTGTCTTTGAAAGTTTTTCTATCACACCGATACTCTCAACTTCTGGAAATCCTGCCTTAAAAAGGATCTTGCTAATGTCTGAGGCATCGCCTCCAATATCTGATAAAGAAACAGGCAATCCCAATGATCTGTATAACTCTTTGATCTTTTTGAGTGTAAGCTCTGCTGTTTCGTTGATATCCTCAAAGCTGTAACTTATATTGAAGGCCTCAACACCTAGTCTTGCAATCTTCTCAGTCTTCTTGTGCAACATGAACTTTAACCAGGCAGGAATAAGAAGTGAGTAGGCCTCTTCAATTTCACAGTTGAAGGTAGCCAAAATACCATTGATAATCTCACCTAATCCATCATCCTTTGATAAGTCATATAAAGGATTGATATTGGCATTGATACTTGCCCACATAAGCTCAGTAATTGAATCTAAATCAGCAGAATTTAACTTGTGACGTCTGTACATCAAAAGTACTGTCTTGATTGAGGCAAGAGTAATTCTGTCTGATAACTCTGCTACCTTATTTTTTAAGAAGTATCTGAAAAACAGCAAATACAGAACTCTTGATACTGAGTATTCAACACTTAAAGCATCATAACGGCAGAGTTCAGGTGAGAAAATAGCAAAACGAGGCAGGAGCAGATCTGAACTTAAGCTGTAGAAGGTCAGTGATCCGTCAGAGAGTGTGTGAGATACAGTAGCATAATTTGTAAAGGCCTTGCCGCCACAGACTGTTGTTGAAACAATGCCTAAAGGCAGAGTCTGAAAAATCTCTGTCTGTGCTTTGAAAATCTCATAAACATTTTCTGTATAAGGAGCACCTGCGCAGATGGTTTTGGCAACAGCAAACGAGGTAATATCACCTACACACAGCACAAAGTCTACCCTGTTGGTATGACACAGCTTGATACCATCAAAAATGGTATCCATGTCAGCCACTCTATTTTTACAGGAAAGCTCACAGACATCCAAACCGGCATTTTTTAGTGATCGTCTTATCTTATCTAAAAGGCTGTCTAAATGATTATGCAAATTAAAGTAGACTAAAAGGATCCTTGAACCACCACAGTACTTAACCTGTCTTCCAACCTCATTCTCCTGACTGTTACCAAAGAGGATCTGGGTTCTTGAGAGGTTATTGTATATATGCATTATTAGTAACTCCTGGTGTTGTATTCACATATTCTAATGCAAAAAAATATAATAATTTTAACCTCACGAAAAATAAGCGTATTTTGTCATTCTTTTTGGTGAATTTTCTGCACTCAAAGACATCCACTGCACCTTGACAGAATATCTGAAAATCACATCAAAAGATCTGAAATCCACTACTGGTTACAATAAAAAATATTTTATTATTTTTCATATAATTATCAGAATGTTAACACTGTTTTAATCTCTTTTTAACTTAATATTTTTTTACTTAAAAAAATAATGGTTGATCTTTAGCACAATTCCTTTAAGATCACCAAAAAAATTGGTCTTTTTCACTCTATGGAGAATTAAAGGAAGTGGAAAACGCAGGCGCAAAAAACGCAGCTTCAGCAAGTACTGCAGTGTATCAGAATGCCCCAGGCGAAAACATTTACGCTAAGCAGCAGCACCGTCCAGGTGAGTTGCCAGGCCAGAAAGCATCGCCTCAGGAGCAGAACAAAAAGCCTATTCTTGAAATCAAGAATCTAACCAAGAACTTTTCAAATTTTACTGCTGTAAACAATGTTGATCTGACTATTTACGAAGGTGAAATTTTTGCGCTTTTAGGTTCATCAGGTTGTGGCAAGTCAACCCTTTTGAGAATGCTTGCAGGTTTCGAGCATCCATCAGCAGGTCACATCATCCTAGATGGTGAGGACATTGTTGATTTACCACCTTACAAACGCACCTTGAACATGATGTTCCAGTCCTATGCGCTCTTTCCTTATATGACTGTAAGACAGAATATCGCCTTTGGTCTCAAGCAGGAGCACCTTCCACGCAATGTCATCAATGAGCGTGTTGAAAAGATGCTAAAGCTTGTGCACATGGAAGAGTATGTAGACAGAAAGCCATTCCAGCTCTCTGGCGGTCAGAGACAGCGTGTGGCACTGGCCCGTTCTCTTGCAAAAGAACCAAGACTTCTGCTCTTAGATGAGCCTATGGGTGCTCTTGACAAAAAGCTGCGTGAGCAGATGAGACTTGAACTTGTTGATATCATCAATTCTGTAGGCGTAACCTGCCTTATGGTTACCCATGATCAAGAAGAAGCCATGACCATGGCAGATCGTATCGCCATCATGGACAGAGGTGAATTCGTTCAGATAGGTGGCCCTCGTGATATTTACGAAAACCCTAACTGCCGATTCTCAGCAGAGTTCATTGGCTCTGTGAACATGTTTGACTGTACCCTGATTAAATCTGATGCCAGCTGCTCTCTAATCAAGTGCGAAGATTTCTCAAGACCAATTGAATTGAAGCATGACATCGATATTGCTGACGGCATGCCTCTGTCAATTGCCATGAGACCTGAGAAAGTCTACATCTCCCACGAGGAGCCTGAAGAAGAAACCAACTGGTGCTCAGGTATCGTAGAAAATATCGCTTATCTTGGTGATATCTCCATCTACTACGTAAGACTGCCATCTGGCCGTATCATTACCTCAACCCTACCAAACGTTGACCGTTTCAACGTTGGTTTCCCAACATGGGATGACAAGGTTTATTTAAGCTGGGATCCAGAGTCCTGTATAGCACTGACCTTCTAAGGAACTGAGTTATGGCTACATTAAGTATTACCAGATTACCGGGTTCTAAGGGACATCGTCCTCCACCACGCTTTGTACCGGGTAAAAAGA
This sequence comes from Succinivibrio sp., assembly GCA_051885305.1. Taxonomy (GTDB): domain Bacteria; phylum Pseudomonadota; class Gammaproteobacteria; order Enterobacterales; family Succinivibrionaceae; genus Succinivibrio. The sequence continues at coordinate 13,158 of JBJEWY010000010.1, forward strand.
TCACTTTGCGTGAAAGAGCCATTATCTTTGTGCCTTATGCATGGATGGTGCTCTTTTTCCTGATCCCGTTTCTAATCATTTTCAAGATCTCTTTTTCCATAACTGAGATAGCCATTCCTCCATACTCACCTATCGTGACCTTTGAGGAAGGTGCGATGCAGATCATTCTGCACCTTGAAAACTATACCAATATCTTTACTGATCCTGACGGCACTTATATGAGATCCTACCTAAAATCAATTCAGGTAGCTTTCTTCTCAACCATACTGTGTCTTGTGATTGGTTATCCTATTGCCTGGGCTCTGGCATCAGCCAAAAGCGCAACACGCAATATTCTCTTTATCCTTATCATCATGCCAAGCTGGACTTCCTTTGTGGTAAGAATCTATGCCTGGATGACCATTTTAAAAAGAGATGGCTTAATCAACGATATTCTGATGGCAATCGGCATTATAGACAGTCCAATCCACATGTTGCAGACTGATCTTGCCGTATATATAGGTATTGTTTACTGTTATCTGCCTTACATGGTTCTGCCTCTGTTCTCTGCGCTTATGAAGGTTGACTACAGCCTGATTGAGGCTGCTCAGGATTTAGGCTGCAGACCGGTAAAGACCTTCTTCCAGGCACTGGTGCCACAGACAAAGAGTGGAATTATCGCAGGTTCAATGCTGGTATTTATCCCTGCAATCGGTGAGTACGTAATCCCAGAACTTCTAGGCGGTAAGGATTCTATTCTTATCGGTCGTATCCTCTGGCAGGAATTCTTTAACAACCGCGACTGGCCACTTGCCTCAGCTGTTGCTATTACCATGCTTACCATTATGGCAATTCCTATCATCTGGTTCTTCAAGAATCAGCGTAAAGGAGGTACCGTCTGATGATTATTGTCAGCAAAAAGATGCGCTCAACTCTGATAAGAGTTCTTATCATGGCAATTGCGCTTACATTCCTCTACCTCCCAATTCTGACTCTTGTGGTGTATTCATTCAATGAGTCAAAAATGGTTACCGTGTGGACCAACTTCTCACTGAAGTGGTATAACGCACTGTTCCATAATGATGCCATTATCACAGCAGTAGGCATATCAATTACCATTGCCCTGATGTCCGCAATCACATCTGTGGTAATTGGTACCTTAGCCGCCTTTGTAATGGTAAGAATCAAAAAGTTCTATGGTGAAAGTGCATTCTTACTGTTCATGACTGCACCTATGATTCTGCCTGAGGTAATTTCAGGTCTTGCCCTACTACTATTGTTCGTGACCTTAGGTGACATCATTCCTGTATTCTCCGACAGAGGTATTATCACCATATGGATTGCCCATGTGACCTTCTGCTCAGCTTATGCAACAGTTGTTATACGTTCACGTTTCGTTGAACTTGATACATCTATTGAAGAGGCTGCTCAGGATTTAGGTGCAGGTCCTATCAAGGTGTTTTTTGTGATCATCCTCCCTGCCATTATGCCGGCTGAGGTTGCTGCATTCCTTTTATCATTTACCATGTCAATGGATGATCTGGTGATAACATCCTTTGTAGCAGGACCAAATTCAACTACCTTGCCAATGCTAATTTTCTCATCTGTAAGACGTGGTCTGTCACCTGAGATTAACGCATTAGCCTCAGTGATTGTGCTTGTGGTTTCATGTTTTGCCTTTGTTTCTTGGATCCTCACTGTAAGAAAGCAGAAGAGAAAGGCAAGAAACGCTATGCTTGTAGCTCAGGCACGCAGAGCTGAAGCTGCAATCTGATAAACAAATAATCTTTTAAATCCCGTGATCTGTATCACGGGATTTTTGTTATAATGGCGCCATCATTTTTTCCACATTGATGGTTCTTTTATGTCTGATTTAAAACTCTTTGCTGGCAATGCAACTCCTGAACTTGCTCAGGAAATTGCTAAATGCCTTTACACCAACCTTTCCGATGCAACAGTAGACACCTTCTCTGATGGTGAAATTCACGTTCAGATCAATGAATGTGTTCGTGGATGTGATACTTTCATCATTCAGTCAACCTGTGCACCAACCAACAACAACCTGATGGAACTGTTAGTAATGGTAGATGCTTTAAGAAGAGCATCTGCAGGTCGTATTACCGCTGTTGTTCCATACTTCGGTTACGCAAGACAGGATCGTCGTGTACGTTCAGCACGCGTGCCTATCACAGCCAAGGTTGTAGCAGATTTATTATCAACTGCTGGTGTTGACAGAGTTTTAACAGTTGATCTTCATGCTGAGCAGATCCAGGGCTTCTTTGATGTACCTGTAGACAACTGCTACTCATCACAGCTTTTTGTTAAAGACATCCTTTCTTTAAATCTTAAGAAACCATGCGTTGTATCACCTGATATGGGTGGTGTAGTACGTGCCCGCGCTATTGCAAAACTCTTAGGAGATATCGATATTGCAATTATCGACAAACGTCGTCCACGTCCTAACGTATCTGAGGTTATGAACCTCATCGGTGAAGTAAAAGACAGAGAGTGTATCATCGTTGATGATATGATTGATACCGGCGGTACCCTGTGCAAAGCTGCTGCAGCTCTTAAAGAGCGTGGTGCTTCAAAGGTTATTGCCTACGGTACTCATCCTGTACTTTCAGGTGCTGCCTATGAGAATATCAAGAACAGCGTTATTGATACCATCGTTGTTACAAACTCAATTCCTGCAACTGAGAAGTTCAAGGAAACCGGCAAGTTCCGCTATGTTTCATTAGCACCAATGCTTGCTGAAGTTATCCGCCGTATCAACAATGACGAATCAATCTCAGTAATGTTTAATGCTTAATAGTTAAGCTAGAATAAAACAGTATAAACCCCGTTATTGATCAAAGATTGATAACGGGGTTTTTATATGATGTTCACGTATTAAGACAAAGATGAGGATAAGTTAAAACCTAAACTCCGCAGATCATAGTTACTAATCTTTGATCTGTTTCTTCGGA
>JBJEWY010000011.1:0-16090 GCA_051885305.1 Succinivibrio sp.
AAAATCATACCTTTATCAAGATAACTATATGAATTCCTTGATCCTTCCTATATTCAGGCTATAATCCTTGGTAGTGAAACCAGTGGAACTCAAAGCTTAACAGTAATATGAAATTGAACATCAGACTGCTTGCCCCTCTAGTGGCAGCATTTGTCCTTCTGACAGGTGCTGTAAGTACCTATAATTATGCCGCCATTTACAAATCATCCGTCAAAGGGGTCTATACCTATCATCGTGATTACATAAAAGCAGTATCTAATGCCATAAATGCCACTGTTTCCAGAAACAACGGCAGTGAGGATCAGGCCTTGTCATCTCTTTTTGCCAATACACAGTATCTGGCATTAGAGAAATTCCACCAGTTCTACGGCAAACAGGATTTTTTAGACATCTCTGCATTCCAGTATTTTGCAGATTCTAATGCAACAGATCAGTTCTTTGAGAGCACTATTGAACTTCCAAAGGGAATGGACTGTCTGGATACCTTAAAAGTTCCAGCAAACCTCAAAGCAAAAGTCAGTGCGGTTCTAGCAAAAGACAGACTTTCAACTGATGCTTTCTGGTGTTCAACTGAAAAAGGCAAGTCTTTTTTAGGCTACAGACTTTTAAACATCAACGACAAGAACTACCTTTATGTTGAGAAGCTTAAAAATGACGATTTCTATCATGTTCCAAACCTCAATGACAAGATTGCAAAACTTGATCTGAAAAAGCTCCTGTCTGGCACTTCAAATAAATATGGCACTGCCATAACACTTTTAAACAAGGATCTTAAGGCTGTTGCATCCTCAAAGATCACTACTGCATCAGATAATCAGTCTGATTATCTGAATTTAAGCTCTGATGTTAAAGCAACTGACAGTGAAGTCGCAGAGAAGACCAAGAGATTGTCTGAAATTACTGAGCTGTTCTCTCATATAGACAAAGAGTATTTCAAACAGGCAAAGGCAAATCCTCTCAAGGCTGTTCAGACTGAAATGGATACTGAAAAGGCAAGTCTTTTAAGTATTGCCTACATAGAGCCAATGGATTCCTTCATTGTTCTCTCAAGCAACAAGGGTGCAGTAGTTAAGCCCGTTATTACAGGTAATTTCATTGCCTGCATTCTTGCACTCCTGCTTGTAAGTCTTTTAGTATGCATGTACTTAAAGTACATCCGCACACTTAAAAAAGAGATAAGATCAATTGGCAATAACATTGATGTTATGGCAACCAATGTCTTATCCCCTCTTGCTACTATGGATGAGGTTACATCAAAGATTGACGAGTCCAAGCTTACCACACCAAAATTAAAAGAGCTTAATTCATCATTATGCGCCCTTGGTCGTTCAATCTGCGAAAATGTAGCCGCCCAGAGAAAAGAGCTTGAAGATAAAGCTATTGACGACAGCCATACAGCAGCAACCAACGCAGAGCTTTCTCTAGTGGCAAATCTGCATTCATCACTGATGCCAAATGCTGCAAACATGCCAAACTCTAAGTTTTTGGAAGTGGCATCATTCATGCTGCCATCCAAAACCAATCCATCTGATTTTTACGATATCTTCAGAGTTGACAGAGACAATCTTGGAATAATCTTTGGAAGCTGTAATAAAACAGGAATTGAGGCAGTATCTGCTATCTCTCTTATCAGCAATTACCTCAAGATGGGAATGGTCGATAAAACCATGCTTCCAGGTGATGCCTTAACTGATCTGAACAAACTTTTAATGCAGAGAGCCCCTAACGGTCTTTGCGTATCAGTTGTAGTTATGATTCTAAGCGAGTTCACAGGAAACTTCATTTACGCTGTTGCAGGTAAAAAACTTCCAATGCTTTTACATCTGCACAAGATTGATTATGTAAGTCCAAAGCTTGAGCAGCCTGAACTCTGTACTGACAGAAACTGCCAGTACATAAACTCAAACGGCAAATTCACCTATCTTGACAGCCTGATCTTCCTAAACGGTGGCATTGAGAACCTTAAGAAGAAAGGTAGTGACAGTGAGACCATTTCAGAAGAAAACCTGCATCATGTCTTTACTGAAGTTACAGAAGACAGTGATGAGAGCGCTTCTGGCGAAATTATCTCCCTGTATCGTGAATTAAAAGCCTTTGGTGATGTTGAGGACTGTGAAAAGGATCTCTGTGCTCTAATTATAAGACGCAATTCAAAGAACAAGGAATTTGAAGAAGACGCATCAAAAGGTCTTTAAAGTCTTAAGTATATCAGAGACATTGAGGTTAAATACCATCGAAAATACCTGCTTTAAGCAGGTATTTTTGTAAAAGTAAGAGACAGCTAAAATTAAGACATTATTCATAATCAAGAAGATGAAATATTATTATCTCAGTTCAATTGTAAGTATCAGCTAAAAACGGAATAACAGCAGGACAATATCTGACCAGTTTTGAATGATTGCTCTTCAATGAATCTTTTCAAGATATTTAAACCAATATAAATTTTATATCTGTTTTGCATAAATTTTTATCTATCTTTTTGAAATATAAAGAATATTTATCTAAAATTTCGCCGATGATCAAAAAGACTGTTTAGTAGAATGAAAAATCTCTAAAATTCTCTTGAAAATCAATAAAATAGTCAAAAATACCTATTTTTTAAACTCTCTGTCATCGGCGTTCTTTAAAAATCAAATAGTTAAGTCTGATTTTTATGGGGATTAATAAAATTTTGCAGAAAATTTTTTGAAACAAAGGTCACATCGGCGAAATTAGGTATTTAATTTCTTATGAAACATAAAGTTATTTATGGTACTATTGAAGGGTCGCTAGATTATTAGCGAGTTACGACTTATCAACAGCATTTACCTTCAAAAGAAATATTTTAATTGAAGGGTCGCTAGATTATTAGCGAGTTACGACGCAAATAACTTTTGCCTACAACGGCTTGTTCATTGAAGGGTCGCTAGATTATTAGCGAGTTACGACTTCCGAAAGCATAAATTCTAGCTCTCTGATATTATTAAATTGAAGGGTCGCTAGATTATTAGCGAGTTACGACTCATAATCAATCTCCCCGTGAAGGGAGGCGTGGGCATTGAAGGGTCGCTAGATTATTAGCGAGTTACGACGTTAATGCCCACAGAAGATTTGACACCATCTCGGATTGAAGGGTCGCTAGATTATTAGCGAGTTACGACTCTCCATTCTCCATGTGATAGAGAGCAATGCACTGGATTGAAGGGTCGCTAGATTATTAGCGAGTTACGACCGATGAAGAGTATTCTGCACAGACTATTGATAAATTGAAGGGTCGCTAGATTATTAGCGAGTTACGACTCTAGTTTTCCTAGACTAGTATCTATCTTGGCTTATTGAAGGGTCGCTAGATTATTAGCGAGTTACGACTCGAAACAAGTGAAGTCTTCTTCTTTTAACATAATATTGAAGGGGCGCTAGATTATTAGCGAGTTACGACAAGTACTCAATTACATCGCTTATTTTCATTTTCTATTGAAGGGTCGCTAGATTATTAGCGAGTTACGACTTAAGGCATCATAGGCTGCTTTCAACTTTGCCATTGAAGGGTCGCTAGATTATTAGCGAGTTACGACACAATTGTTCCACCAACAATTTTTGTTAAGATTATTGAAAGGTCGCTAGATTATTAGCGAGTTACGACATCTGCTCTAGATGGCAGCTGTGACCTTAGAAATTGAAGGGTCGTTAGAAAGTTTGAAAATAGCGACCTTTTAAAACCATCCTTTTGTAAAAAGCTAAAAAATCCCCTTTTTGTTCACATTAGTCATCTTACTCGTTTTTTACTAAAGTTTTAACAAAAGATATGGTAAACTATCTGCCGTTTGGAGCTTTTTGAAAAAGAAGGCTTTAAAACAATATTTTTAGTTATTGAGAATTCAATTAGGTATATTCAAGAGCAAATTATGAGTAATTGCACAGCATGCTGCAATAATACTGGCAGCGAAAAGAAGCGTCTGCGTATTGCAATCCAGAAGTCAGGTCGTCTTACAGACGAGACTGAAAAGTTATTTAAGAGCAGTGGTATCAAGATCGCCGAGAACCGTGATCATCTGCTTGCACATGCTGAGAATCTGCCTATCGACATCTTAAGAGTTCGTGATGACGATATTCCTGGTCTTGTAATGGATCATGTAGTTGACTGGGGTATTGTAGGTCAGAACGTACTTGAAGAAACCACCATGCAGCGTGAAGTTGACGGTTTATACACCGGCTTCAACGAGGTTATGAAGTTAAACTTCGGCGACTGCCGCTTATCAGTTGCAGTTCCTACCGAACACGAATGGCATGGCTTAAAGGATCTTGAAGGATGCAAGGTTGCAACAACCTATCCTTTCTTATTACGCAGAGCAATGAAAAATGCCGGCGTAAACTATAAGAACGTTCTTTTAACCGGTTCTGTTGAAGTTGCCCCAAGAGCAGGTTTAGCCGATGCTATCTGTGATCTTGTATGCACTGGTGCAACCTTACAGTCAAACGGTCTTAAAGAAGTAGAAACTGTATACAGATCAAAGGCTGTTTTAATCAGCCGTGATCAGCCTTTATACCCAGAGAAGCAGGTTATTGCTGATCTTCTGATTCAGCGTTTCAAGGGTGTAATGGCAGCAGCAGAAAGCAAGTACATCATGATGAATGCTCCTAGAGCCAAACTTGAGGCAATCAGAGCAATTCTTCCAGGTGCAGAGAACCCATCAATCATTGAACTTGAGGGTAGCCCTGATCATGTTGCTATGCATGTTGTTTCACGTGAAAAACTGTTCTGGGAAACCCTTGAGCAGTTAAAGGCCTTAGGCGCAACATCAATTTTAGTAGTTCCAATTGAAAAAATGCTGGATTAAGCAAGGATCACTTAGAACATGGAAATAAAAATCTGGAAAAACCTTTCAAAGGATGAGCAGACTTCGCTCCTGACTAGACCTGCCCAAAGCAGTTCTGATAAAGTCGAGTCAATTGTATCAGATATAATTTCCCGTATTCAGAAAGAGGGCGATCACGCCCTTTTTGAATTTTCAAGGACCCTTGACCATTATGAAGGCGGAAACCTTGAACTGAGTACAGATGAAATTGAAGATGCCTGCAGGAGATTGCCAGAGCAGCTTAAAAACTCTATTGACACTGCCTATGAGAACATTAAAAAGTTCCACAGTGAGCAGAAGCCAAGCCACGTGGTTCTTGAAACCTACCCAGGCATTGTCTGTGAGACCAGAACACATGCCATAAATTCTGTAGGTTTATACGTACCTGGCGGTTCAGCACCTTTGGTATCAACAGCTTTAATGCTTGCTGTTCCAGCTCAGATCGCAGGATGTGAGGAAGTAATTCTCTGCTCCCCTCCACCAGTATCTGACGCCATCATCTATGCAGCAAACCTTGCAGGTGTAAAGCGCATCTTCCGTTTGGGTGGTGCTCAGGCTGTTGCAGCTATGGCTTATGGTACTGAAACTGTACCTAAGGTACTTAAGATTTATGGTCCTGGCAATCAGTTTGTTACCATGGCAAAACGTCTGGTATCAAATGATCCAAGAGGTGCTGCTATAGATATGCCTGCAGGTCCATCTGAGGTTCTTGTAATTGCAGATGACAAGGCACAGCCTTCATTTGTTGCAGCTGATCTGCTCTCACAGGCAGAACACGGTCCTGACTCACAGGTTATCCTTTTAACCTTCAAAGATGAGTATGCAAAGAAAGTGATGGCAGAAGTTGATGCTCAGCTTGCTGTGCTTCCTCGCCGTGAAACTGCTGTAAAGGCACTTGCTAAGAGCTCAATAATTGTATTAGACAGCCTGTCTGATGCTGTGGATGTATCAAATACCTACGCACCAGAGCACCTGATTTTACAGATTGAAGATCCAGATTCAATCTTAGATAAGCTCAAAAACGCAGGCTCAATCTTTGTTGGTGCATATACTCCTGAGTCATTGGGAGATTACGCATCAGGTACTAACCACACTCTTCCAACCTACGGTTATGCCAAGACCTACAGTGCATTAGGAACCGACGACTACCGCCGCCGCTACACTGTACAGAGAGCTTCTGCTCAGGGATTAAAGGCAATCAGTGAAACTGTGACCGCTCTTGCTGATGCTGAGGGGTTAGGTGCTCACAAGAATGCTGTAGTTGTAAGAGTTAAAGATCTTTAAAAGTAAATTTGTAACTTATATTTAGGAGATTATTATGAATTTTGACAAGTTAATCACCAAACACGTTCAGGAACTAGTACCTTATCAGTCAGCACGTCGTATTGGTGGTCATGGTCATAATTTCTTAAATGCCAATGAATCTCCTAAATCTGAGGGGTACTTTTTAAACTCATCAAATTTAAACCGCTACCCTGACTGCCAGCCAGAGGAGCTTGTCGAGCGCTATGCTGATTACAGTGGTGTTCACAAGACCAATGTTATTGCAACTCGCGGTTCTGATGAGGCTATTGGTCTTATCGTAAGAACTTTCTGCGAGCAGGAAAAAGAGGGCATCTTAATTGCTCCTCCAACCTATGGCATGTATGAAGTTGCTGCCCTTACCAACAATGTAAGAGTTGCAACCTGTGAGCGTCATGAGGATTTCACCTTAGATGCTGATCTAATTTTAGACGGTATCAAGAAGGCTGATTTTACAATCAAGGCTGTATTCATTGACAGTCCTGCAAATCCTCTTGGAATCGTGTTTCCAAAAGATGAGCTTGTAAAACTTTTAAAGGCACTTCCAGATACTTTAATTGTTTTAGATGAGGCCTATATTGAGTTTGCAGACGGTGATGATGATTTAACCTATCTTATTAAAGAGTATGACAACCTTGTAGTGTTACGTACACTGTCAAAGGCATTTGCCCTTGCAGGTATCCGCTGCGGTTTTGCTCTTGCAAATGAGAACATCATCAAAGCCATGCTCAAGGTAATTGATCCATATCCTATCTGTGATCCTGTAGCTCAGATTGCGGTTCAGGCTTTATCAAATCACGGCATTGAGATGACAAAGGCCAGAGTTTTAGAGTGCAACAAGAGACGAGAGATCCTAAAAGAGGCTGTTTTAACACTGCCTTTTGTTGAAAAGGTATTTGTCTCCTTTGCAAACTTCCTTTTAATCAAATTCAAGGAAGGCTTTGGTCCTAAAATCTTTGATGCCATGGCCAAGAAGGGTGTTATCTTACGTTCTTTTGAAACCAAAAAAGGTCTTAAGGACTGCATCCGCATTACCATCGGTTCTGATGCCGAACTTGAAGAGCTGATGCGCTACCTCAAGGACTACGAGGCTTAACGTCATGAAGAAGTATCTATTTATCGATCGTGACGGCACATTGGTTTATGAACCAGAAGATGAGCAGGTTGATGCCTTAGAGAAGGTACGCTTTGTAAAAGATGTGATCCCTTCTCTTTTAAAGCTTAAAGATAATGGTTATACCTTTGTAATGGTTTCAAATCAGGATGGTCTTGGAACTGATTCATTCCCTCTTGATACCTTTACACCTGCCCACGAGTTCATCCTCAATACCCTCTCATCACAGGGTATTGTCTTTGAGCAGGTTCTAATCTGCCCTCACAAGAAAGAGGATAACTGCGAGTGCAGAAAGCCAAAGCTTGGTATGGTTTTATCATATCTTAAAGATACTAACTGGGACAGAGAGAACTCATATTTCATCGGTGATCGTATTACTGATGTCAATATGGGCCTTAATATGGGTATTACCCCTATAAGACTTGAAGATACAGATCATAATCTTGATGCAGAGAAGATTCTTGAGTTAAAGGATAAATCATCTTCTGATGTTCTAACTTTAAACTGGAATGAGATTGCTGATTTTCTGACTACAAGAAAGCGTGTTGCAACTGTGGTCAGAAACACTCGTGAAACTCAGATTTCAATTACAGTTGATCTTGATCATCAGGGTCGCTCTCACTTTGATACCGGTATGGGCTTTTTTGATCATATGCTCGATCAGATTGCAACTCATGGCGGCATTTCAATAGATGCTAAGGTTACAGGTGATCTCTTTGTTGATGAGCACCACTCAATTGAAGATACAGGTATTGCCTTAGGTCAGGCAATTCTGAAGGCCTTAGGTGACAAACGTGGCATCGGTCGTTTCGGTTTTGTGCTGCCAATGGATGAGGTCATAGCCAAAGTCTTTAGTGAAAACACCAATGACGATGATGTGACTGTAGCTTTGGATATTTCTGGAAGACCTCATGTAAAGTTTGACTTCGATGCCTCCTTTACAAGAGATATGGCAGGTCAGATGCCATCACAGATGGTATCTCACTTCTTTGAATCCTTAGCTGTGGCTATGGGTTTGACACTGCACATGTATGTTTCAGGTGGCAACTGTCACCATCAGATAGAGGCTCTGTTTAAGGCTTTTGGTCGTGCTTTAAGAACAGCATTAGCCCGTCATGGCAACGAACTTCCTTCATCTAAGGGAAAACTCTGATGAAAATTTATATTATCGATACCGGCTCTGCCAATCTAAATTCAGTAGTTCAGGCTTTCAAACGTATAGGTTTTGATGCAGTTGTTACATCAGACACAAATGCAATGCAGGATGCTGACAGACTGGTGCTCCCAGGCGTTGGTACTGCATGTGCTGTTATGGATGGTATTAAAAACTATAAGCTAAAAGATTTTATAGTAAATACCACAAAGCCTCTGCTTGGTATCTGCTTAGGTGAGCAGATCCTCTCTTTGGATTCAACAGAAGTTCCTTTAAACAGTACAGACAAAACCATCGACTGTCTAGGCATTATTGATGCTCACGTAGTTCACCTTACAGATCACGGTTTAAGACTTCCTCACATGGGATGGAATACCGTAGAGCATACCGATCACCCTCTGTTTGATGGTATCAAACAGGATGCCTACTTCTATTTTGATCATTCATTTGCCGTAAGCACCGGCAATTACACCATCGGTTTTACTGAATACGGTGACAGATTCTCATCTGCCGTGGCAAAGGATAATTTCATGGGTGTACAGTTCCACCCAGAAAAATCATCAGCTGCAGGTGAACAGCTTTTATTAAACTTTATCAATAATTTCTAGGAGATAAGATGATCATTCCTGCTTTAGATCTTTCAGGTGGCCATGTTGTACGTTTAAAGCAAGGTGACTACGCACAGAAGACCATCTTTAACGTCTCCCCTGTCAAACGTATTCTTGAGGCAGCAAATCAGGGCGCAAAACTCATTCACATTGTTGATCTTGATGGTGCTAAAGATCCTGTATGCCGTCAGAGAGCTTTAATCTCATCAATTGTTAAGGCATCTCCCCTGCCAATTCAGACAGGTGGCGGTATCAGATCAGCATTTGATGTCGAGAATCTTTTAAATCTTGGCGTTGAGCGTGTGGTTATAGGCTCTGTTGCAGTAAAACATCCAGAACTTGTCCGCGGCTGGGTAAAGAAATTCGGTCCAGAGCATATCACACTAGCACTTGATGTTCGCCTTGTAGATGACGTTCCATACGTTGCAACCCACGGCTGGCTTAAGACATCTGATACCACTTTAGCTCAGGTATTAGGTCATTTCCTGCCATACCACATTGAGCATGTGCTTGTAACTGACATCAGTCGTGACGGTATGATGAAAGGTGCAAATAATTCTTTATATGCCAAGCTCAAAAAGCAGTATCCTGATCTCGATATCATCGCATCTGGCGGCATTTCATCCCTAGACGATGTCAAAGCTGTTCGTCAGGCAGGAGCTGAGTCTGTAGTTTTAGGCAGAGCCCTTTTAGAAGGCCGTTTTACCGTTGAGGAGGCTGTAAAATGCTGGCAAAACGCATAATTCCATGTCTTGATGTTAAAGACGGCGTTGTAGTTAAGGGTGTGCAGTTTAAAAACCATGAAGTAATGGGATCAATTGTTGATCTTGCTAAACGTTACGCTGATGAAGGCGCTGACGAGCTGGTGTTTTATGATATCACCGCATCATCTGATTCAAGACGTGTTGATAAATCATGGGTAGCCAAGATTGCAGAAGTTATCAACATCCCATTTGCTGTAGCAGGTGGTATAAGAACAGTTGAGGACGCAAGAACCATTCTGGCTTATGGCGCCGACAAGATTTCAATCAACTCTCCTGCGCTTGCAGATCCAGAACTTATCACCCGCCTTGCTGACAAGTTCGGTGTTCAGTGCGTGGTTGTAGGTATTGATACCTACTATAACAGCGAAACTCAAACCTATCAGGTCAAACAGTACACCGGCAATGTAGAGAAAACAGTTACTACCTCCTGGCAGACCTTAGACTGGGTTGAGGAAGTTCAAAAGCGCGGTGCTGGCGAAATAGTTCTTAATATGATGAATCAGGACGGCATGAAGAACGGTTACGATCTAGTGCAGCTAGAAAAGGTCAGAAAGATCTGCAAAGTGCCTTTAATTGCCTCTGGCGGTGCCGGTACCATGGAACATTTTTATGATGCTTTCGCCACAGCAAATACTGATGGCGCACTTGCCGCATCAGTGTTCCACAAGGGACTTATACATATTCCAGATTTGAAACAGTATCTTAAAGAAAAAGGAGTTGTGATCCGTGATTAGATATTTCCATGGTTTTGAAAGCATTGACGATCTTGATTTTGAAAAATCAGGAGGTCTTATTCCTGCAATTGTTCAGGACTGCCAGACCGGTCAGATCCTGATGCTTGGTTACATGAACAAGGAAGCTCTTCAGAAGACTGTAGATACTCACATGGTTACTTTCTACTCAAGGGATCGTAAAAAGTTATGGACCAAGGGAGAGGAGTCAGGCAACTTCCTGCACATGAGAGCAATCACCTGTGACTGTGATAAGGATACCCTTCTGGTTTTAGCCCGTCCTGACGGTCCTACCTGTCATAAGGGAACAACTAGCTGTTTTGATGCATCTCCGCTTGCAGATGCAACATCACGCTACATTTCAGGTCATAATCTAGAAAGCTACAACTTCGTAAAATAAAATAATAAAAAACCTGAAACCTACTAAAGAGAACACAACATGTCGAACACACCTCATATCGGCTTGGAATTAGAGTCGGTTGTAGTATTTACCCTAGTGGCCATAGCAGGTCTTATAATCGATCTCTTTGCCCACCGTGCAGATAAACCGATTTCACTGAAATCAGCAACATTCTGGAGCATATTCTGGATTGCCGTAGGCTGTGGTTTCGGACTGTTTTTATCTATACATTTCTCAACAGAAGTCGCTTCATTGTATTTTGCAGGTTATGCCTTTGAAATGGCGCTCTCTGTTGATAATCTCTTTGCCATTATGGCTGTGTTCTCATGGTTTGGCATCAGATCAGGCTTTACTCATAGAGTGCTTTACTGGGGTATTTTAGGTGCGGTGGTTTTCCGCCTACTCTTTGTGCTTGTAGGTACATCACTGTTCGCACTTGGCGCCTATGTTGAAATTGTTTTTGCCATTATGGTTGCAATCTCAGCAGTTCTTATGATCAAGAAAAAGGATAATGATGAAATCTCCGATTTCTCATCCCATCCTGCCTATAAAGCTGTAAAGTTCTTTGTACCTTTATATCCAAAGCTTGTAGGACATAATTTCTTTGTATCAAAAAAGCATGTTCTAGAAGAGTTGCAAAAAGAAGAAAATAAAGGAATCGTTTTAAAGCGTCAGGGAGCATTTTTTGCTACCCCTTTATTCCTCTGTCTTGCAATTGTTGAAACATCTGACATCATGTTTGCCTTTGACTCTGTACCTGCAGTAATTGCAGTGTCAAAAGATCCATTCATTGTGTACTCATGCATGATCTTCGCAATCTTAGGCTTGCGTTCGATGTATTTTATCTTAGATGCGCTAAGAAACAGGCTTGTTCATCTTGAAAAGGCTGTGATCTTCTTACTGTTCTTCGTATCATTCAAGCTTTTTGCATCAGCATCAAACCACCTGTTTGGCGTAGGTTTTGAAGTGGATATCTATACTTCGCTGATAATAATTGCACTTGCCCTGTCAGTAGGCTTTCTTGCAAGTTTTATCTTTAAAAAGAAATAAGATAAGAAGTCAGGAATCATAAAACAATAAAAAAGTCCGATTACAAATTTCGGACTTTTCTAATTTATTGAGGTACTAAAGCATTTCTAGTTGCTTGACAGGCGAGGTTTTGCCTCCCCAATTTCTCTGTCTACAAATGTCATCTTGCCACTTACAATGTTGTTTATATACTCATTGATGACTCTCATTGAGGTGGCATTGTACTGACCTGAGATTTCAATCTGATAAAGGTTATTCACCTCACCTATGACCACAATATCTCTACTGATGTCAGGACAGCTTGCTGTAAAAAGACCTTTGCGCTGCTCTACAGCAGCCTTGCATTTGTTCTGTTTGACATACTCTGAGATAACTTCGTAGGCATCTTTACCAGATGTTGCCTTAGAATAGGTAAAGCGCATGGTAGTAAGAGGAGTCTTTGATTTCCTGTTCTTATCTTTGCTGGCAGGTGATGTATAAACAACTGTATGTCCCTCGATACTTACATTCCACGACTCAGGAACCGGTGGAAAATAAGCAACCTTAACATCTGCAAAACAGGCTGCAGCATATAATGTCAAAGCAGAAACCAGTACATGTTTATACATAATTCCTATACCTCTAACTGAATCCTCTTATCGATTAAGTTTAGTCCATCATCAATAGTTGTACACTGACAGAATTCTCTAAAAAACGGAATTAATTCAGTTCTGTGAACTCTTGCATACCCTAAAAACTGTTTCGCCCTGTCCATGACTATCTTTTCAGTACGATCAGTTTTTGAAAACTCATCAATTACCTCAAGCTCTACCTGTAAAAGCTCTTTTAGAGTATAAGGCTTAGCCTTTTCTTTGATTATATGCCCAAGATTAGGCATCGGAAAAGCACCTCGTCCGCACATAAAACTGTCACATCCAGTCATTTCATGACATTTAACTGCATCGTCATATGAATTGACATTGCCGTTGGCAATTAAAGTTGCATTTCCTTTAAACTGATGAAGATCTTTAAGCGCAGCCCAGTCCAAAGCCTCATTTTTATAAAGATCTTTTCTGGTTCTGCAGTGAACGGTAATTTCACTTACACCGTCAACTGCTACAGCTTTTATAATACCCTCTGCCTCGCTTTTATCAAGAAATCCAAGTCGCACTTTAACAGATAAAAGACAGTCTGGCTCTAGAGCCTCACGTACAGAGCAGACAATCTCATGCATCAGTTCTGGCTCTTTTAGAAGCATGGCTCCTGCGTGATGAACAAAACGGGATGGACAGCCAAAATTGATATCAACTCCCCTAGCCCCCATTTCACGGCAGATGACAGCAGATTTTGCCATGGTATCAGGATTATCCCCCAAAAGCTGAATTCTGACAGGAGTACCATCAGCAGTCTTACAGTCATTTTCAAGCTCTGGGACTTCTCTTTTTAAGGTTTTATGGGATACAGGCAGATCTGTCACTCTTATGAATTCAGAAAAACACTCATCATAACCACCATGACGGCAGAGGATCTTTCGCATCGGACCATCAGCAAGACCTTCAAGTGGAGCTAAATATACTTTGGTTTGAGTCATATTCTACCTGTTGAACCTTATAATTTTTCTTGTGTATTATACGTTATTAGCTGACTAAAAACGCTAGTACAAAATCTCTTAGCTTTACAATTAGTGCGCAGACACACTTTTTACGCTAAAGCGTATGGTAGAATGAGTAAGCTAAGGAGCTTATATGATTATTGCCACTCATGACGGCACATTCCATGCTGATGAAACTACAGCCTGTGCCATTCTAACCTACCTTTTTGAAAACACTAAAATCATCCGCTCAAGAGATCCGGAGCTTTTAGAAAGTGCAGATATTATCATTGATGTATCTAATATCAATGATGAAAAACATTTTGACCATCACTGCAAAGACTTTACCCTCTCAAGAGAGAATGGTGTCAAATACGCTACCGCTGGTCTTATGTGGAAGAAATACGGTCATGATTACTTAAAAAAGATAGCCAAAGAGTTTTTAAGTTTTAATCCGTCAGCAAAAGTAATCGACGCTGCTTTCAGACGTATCGATGAAGATATGATGGTAATGATTGATTTAAATGACAACGGACAGCTGACAAGCTTTGTCGGAAGTATTGCCTCCCCAAAGACAAAGAATGAAGAGGAGCTTACTGAAAGACTATCTACCTTTTACTCAGCATCCCCCGATATTTCATATATTGTAGCCATGATGAACCTGCCAAGCCAGATAGGTGCAGATCAGGATAAATCTTTCAATCATACAGTGAAGATCCTAAGAACTATCATTCAGAACAGTGCTATCAACGCCTTATGCACTGAAAGCGGTATTGCCAAGGTAATCGATCTTTATACAGGTGGAGAAATACTGATGCTGCATGAAAGACTGCCTTGGACATCTGCTGTTTTAAATCATCCGGAGATCTTTGAAAACTGCAAGATTGCCGTATACCCAGACAGAAACATGCGTTGGAGAGTACAGTCACTTCCTGTAAGCAAGGCCAAACGTTTTATCAACCGTCTCTCAGCCCCTGTTGAATGGCGCGGATTGAATGATAAGGACTTAGATAAGGTTACAGGTCTTAATAATCTCACATTTATTCATAAATCAGGTTTTACAGGTGGTGCTGAAAACTATGAGGATAATCTTGCGCTTGCAAAACTCTGGCTTGAAAAAGGTGTGAAACCTGAAATCTGATGGATAAGGCTGCACATGGCAGCCTTTTTTATACCTTTGAATTAGAAATTAAATGTACAGCCTACCTTGAATGCCAGATCGTTGTCGATATCATATTTGGCAATCTTGTCGCCGTGGGAGTTGTAGAAGTTTAAATCGCGCTCAAAGGTATAGGCAACACCACCTTTGATTTCGATGTTTTCACTTGGATTGAAGATTACATGAGCAGAAAGTTCTGCACTGTTTTCTACAAGATAGGTCTTCTGGTTACGACCAAAATAATGTTCATCACCTAAGTAATAAGAATTACCAGCGTTAATCTTTAACTGGCCCTGAAGAGCAAGCGCCTGAGAAAAACGATAGGTTACAAAGTTATCAGGGAAACCTACTGCACCGGAAAATCCTAATGATCTAGGAGAACCATATTTGAGCATCAGGATTGGGAAGAGGTAATCCTTTGGAACAGAGAAATATACACCGCCACCGGCGATAAGGCTCAGCTCATTCTGGAGAGGGAAGATAAAAGCACCGAAAGGAACTACAGTATATGACTCAGTAATGTCAAAATCGTCACGCCAGCCAAGTGAACCTCTAATCCCAAGACTGAAATCAACATTACCGGTCAGTTCACCAAAATATCTGTATCCACCATAGATACGTTTTAGAGAATCAAGATCACTTGCATGGTCGAAATCATAATTCTTATAAGTGTAACCTACAAAGAAATCTTCAGTTCCAGCTTCAATACCATAGGTGCTTGTGGTTACATCGTCATTTGAGCCGTTGATTGAACTTGAAGTTGAATGCTGGAAAGAAGGGGTAATATAAAAAGCAGAAGCGCATGGTGATGCAAAAGCTGCTGAAATAATACCAGCTAAAACAAGTTTCTTCATGATTTTTCCTTAAATAATAAAACATTATGCCAATGGCGTGGATTATATGGTCTAATTCTTATTGCTGAATTATAAAAATTATTTTGATGCAGTTAACATTTTTGTGTAAAAAAAACTCGGCAGATTTGTGCCGAGCTTTAAAAGGAATGAAGAATGATTAATTCTATGAAAGATGCATATGCTTTAGACGATCACGCTCTTCAGCTCTTTTTGCATCATTAAATCTGTCTAGTGTACCTACTAAATATCCTGTAACACGTCTTATTCTCTCAAACTTGACGTCCTTACCTACAATGCCCTCATGATTTGGCAGAAGTCTGCAGTAATTTTCCATATCGCTCACCTCTTTAGCTATTATAGGCAACTATACTATAAAAAACTATAAGTGATAATAATTCTCAATTATTTTTTTGGCAGAGAAATAACTGATCGTCTCATAAAAAACTCTGAAGAAATGAAAGTTGTACGTATCACACAACCAGATAGTGCGATATTGACCTAACGGTAGGATCGGCATTAATGGTATGGACCCACTGCTTGAGATACTAGGTAACAGAAAACCTGCTATAGT
>JBJEWY010000012.1:0-4177 GCA_051885305.1 Succinivibrio sp.
CATGAGACTTTAAATAGTTTGCAAGGATTGATGGTATGCCGCCATTGTCATACCAATAATCACCATATTGAACTTTTTTCTTTGCCGATACTGACTGAAAGAAATTGTTAACAGACCAGGTTGAGAATACTTTCTTTTCACAGTCCTCATCAAAACAGTAGCCATCATAATTGTAGGCTAGTTTATCTAGTATATCCTCTATTTGGGCATCTGTTACATTATCTACTGATACCTTATTCTCATATGATGCAGCAAGTTTCAGATAATCTATGTAGAACTTCTTTATCTCATCTCTTGTAAAGCCAATGAGCTGTGAGTACTCTGAGTTATTCGAAATGTCTTTTATATCAGAACCAACTGAGAAGATGGTGGTGTCTTTTAGTCTTGTAACACCAGTTACAGCTAGGAATTTGATTGCAGCACTATAGTTCTTAAAGGTGGCATAAAGACTTCTTATAATCTCACGAAACTTTTCATAAAGTTCTTTATTATTGATGTTGGCTGTAAGCTGACAGTCATATTCATCAATTAGAATTACTATTCTTTTCTGCTGTGAACTTAATTGCTTGAAAAGATTCTGAAATGATACATAAGGCTCTTTATGTGATTTGTAATCTGTGAGATTAAGTTCTTTTGCAAACTCTTCGATATTTGATACAAGTATCTCTTTAAACTCATCAGGCTCAGTGACTGAGTAATCAAGAAAACTAAGATTTAAAACAGGATAGGTAGGCTCAGTCCATTTGTCATAAATCCAGGTATCTTTAAAGTATGGCTCAACACCTTTTTCAAACAGTGTGCATATGGTATCTAAAGTTAGGGATTTACCAAATCTGCGTGGGCGGGAGATGAAAACCTTTTTCTGCCTTGTTAACAGATTGTAGATTGTCTCTGTTTTATCTATGTAGATATAGTTACTATCTAAAAAATCTGTAAATGAGCCTGAATTGCTTATGGTTTTCATCTTAAATCTCCTGTCATGCTTACATTATATATTAAAGGTGGAGATTAGAAAAATTGGACTTGAAAGTTAAAAATTTGCGTGAGAGAAATTTAATTTAGTCATGGTACCTAACTTTGTACAGCGCAACAGCAATTGTGCAAGTAATTCAAAATAATTGACTAACTTAAAATATTCACGAACATATTACGAATATCTCTTTGTCAGAATAACAATATTCACCTACACTCATCAGGTAAACAGAATTAAAAGTTGTAAAGCAGAAGAATCAAAGGATTATTGTTGCAAGATCAACTTTAGCAGAGCTTACGTCACAGTGTAACAGCAAGGAATGTATGAATTTCCAGTTGGTTGGCTGTTGCTGTTTTCAAGAAAGTGTATGAATCGTGTAAAAAATAGGATCTTTTTATGGCTGACAAATTAGATTGGCTAGATGAACACTATGTAATGCTATCTCACCCGAACCTTGTCGATGTGATCAACAATGAGAATTACAAGCTGCCGTTTGAATTAAAAGATACTGCATTGGCACATCCTGAATCTGAGGATTTCTTAAAGGTTCTTGAAAGAGATAAAAAATTCAAAGAGGCTAATACATTTCTAGCATATAGCTTGCACAGAAGAAAACTGGCCTGGTGGGGGTACTGTATTGTTCTGTCTTTACAGTCAGAGCTTAAAGATTCTCCTGCAAAGCCACGACTTATTGAGGATATTGGTAAACCTAGAGAGCTTAATGTTCCTGACTGGGCAAAAATGCCAGAACCTGAAGAAGTAGACTATGACAAGCTTGTTGATGACGTGAAAGCCAAGTTTTTAAGTGAACACGCTGCTACTACAGAAAAAATGGAAAGCCTCCTGCACAATGCAGGAGATGACGTGTTTGAGCTGTATACCAAAACAAAGCGAGATATATGGGCAGCCTTTAAGGAAAAGGCAGGAATGACCCCTGAAGAGTTCGTCCTTGCTATCGTGGAAAAATCCCGCGAGATGTTTAAAATCAAAACCGTAGACGAGGAGAAGTCTCCAATCTTCAAAGCAAAAAGAGAGCTAGAAGAAAAGCTTGAGAAGATGCGTCAGGATACCATTGATACCATCAAGATGGCAGTTCCATCAAAGAGTGAGGCTGAGATTTTAACTCTTAAGAAAGATGCCATGGATGCAGCCTACTCTTACATCATTGCACCTGATGATGTAAACGCTGCTAACTGTCTTGATATCGGTAATACCTGTCCTGATACCCCAGAAGGGTTACTGTGTCTAGTCTGCTTCTGGTCATTTGGAAATCTTACTCCAAATACAGAGCAGGTAGTAAAAACTCCTCCAGGACTTGCCGCAAATGGTTTGAATTCCCTAATTGTCATGTGTGGCCTTGCTCAGGGCGGTGATAACAGCTTTGCTAAGAGAATTGAAAAATACTTTGAGATAGGAAAAGAAATAGCACAGGGAAAGAACAGTTTCTCACAGACTGCAACCGAACGTGAAATGCCTCATGAAAGGCTTAGTGAAGATGATGCCTTTACAGGACTTGTAAATGAGAAAAGTAAACCTGTAAACAATACAGACAAAACTGCAGATACTTCATCGTTTACACGATTCAAAGTCTGATAAAGTTACATAAGGAGTGAATTATGCAGGCTTTTAAAAGCTCAATTGAGGCTAAATTCAAAAATAATAGCTTAAATTTCATTAAAAATACCAATATTCTCGGTATTGAGCTGAATGAAGGTATCAGTATCCCTTTTATCTTGAGACTTGATTTCATAACAGACAAGAGACTGAATCTTAAAGACCTAAAAGACCTCGTGTCAGAGGAAATTACTGTAGATTTAAAACAGATCTCATCTGACCCACTGGTTCTTAAAAGCTACTCCCGTATATTGCACGGCATAGTCACTGCCTATGAAGAGCATGGACTGTATAACCGAGGGGTTGGAAGTTCATCAAAAATGTACAAATACAGCCTTACCATCATGCCAGAGATCATAAAGCTTGCAAATTCAGGTAAACAAAGAAGCTTTACAGACAGCAGTGTAATAGATGTCATCAAATCCGTCTTAAAAGAGCATGAAATTGACTGTGACTGTGAAACAGATGGTTTCTGGACAAATAAGCCAGAGTTCAACACGCTGGTTTTCACCCAGTCAGATGAGTCTGATCTTGAGTTTATAAATAAGCTCTGCAACGATTTTGGTATCAACTACCTAGTTGAATACAATAAGGAAACGAATAAGAACAAGGTTATTTTTTCAAGAGGATACATAACAGGAACAGATTTTGCCGACAACACTATACCTGTAAAGCTGAATCCTGCAAGTCCGTCATTTTTTGATGAGCATACTCTGGAAGATATTGTTTCATCTGGCGGCATGTTCGATGATACAAAGGCTGATAAAAATCTGCAAGATTACACTTATGCCTTTAATTTTCTGTTAAATGACACTGATCCAGAGAAAAAAAGAAAAGAAATTGTTGAGTACTGTCAGAAATCCCAAAAGGCTTTAAATGATAATCTTTGTGCTAAAACCATTATCAGAGCAAATGATCTTAACTATGTACCTGGTGCTATTCTCTCAGTCCCTGATTATAATGATAAATCAAGTTACATTGTAACAAGGGCTCATCTTAAATTGTATTCCCTAGGAGAGGATCCAGCTGAAAGCGAATTCTCTCTTATGCAGTCTGTACTTTGTGTAACTAAAAATAATTCAGATATTCTTGGTGCTGTAAACAGAATTTCAAGAATATCTCTAGATAGCAGACCATCTGATATTAATCTTGCACTAGCATCAGAAAAGAAAAATGCAGAAATATCTTCTACAAGCGATAGTGGTGTAGTTTATTGTGTTGGTACGGTTTGTGATGCATCTGGAAACACAGAAATAACTTCGGATAAGAAATTTGTTCCAGCCAAGGGGGTGATGGCTCTGTTCCAACCAAGTTCTATCTTAAAGTTAATGATAATGATAATCCTGTAATTGTTCACTATTTGAATTCAAAAGCAGGGGCAAGTGATTATTTGAGCGATTTTCCAAGGCTTGGTCAGAAGGTGGTTGCGATTAAGACAGGTGGCAGTTATCTGTTTTATGCATATCTCCCAGGTAGCAATTCTTTAGATGTGGCCCCGTCAAATGTCAAAGATTTTCAGCTAAATGGCAAAAAACTCATATACATGATTTTAAGGCTCCAAAAGAACAGTCTCAAAGCCAGTAGCACAAA
>JBJEWY010000013.1:0-15773 GCA_051885305.1 Succinivibrio sp.
ACTTTTCCTTAAATAATTATTCTATTATGTGTTTAAATTAACAAAGTTACGGTAACTGAAATAGTTATAGAAATTAAACCACTGATACGGATATTCAAGAGCGTATTTCTCAAGGCAAGAAGCATACATCTGAGCATACTTTTTTATATCATCATCTCTTGTTTTTCTTGACAAAATAACAGGACCTTTGAATATATCTTCACATACCAGATCAAGCTTATGAGTTACAGGATTTTTAAGAGCAAAAATGATCTGCACAGGGCACTTTAAAAGAGAAGCCAGAATAAATGGCCCTTGAGGAAGCATTACCTTCTTATTTAAAAAGCTGACTTCAACCTGTCTTAGATCTCTAGTTCGTTCCTTTGAAACGGCAGTTCTGTCAGCCGCAATAGTCACGATTTCACCATTATCTATTTTGCTTTTCAGAAGAATAGCTGTATCTGGACCTATGTTCTGTGTTGCTATCAGATTTAATTTTGAGTCTTTGGCTACAGCATTATAAAAGCTGTTAAATTTATCTGCGTTTTCCACAAAGACAATACTGTTTACTGTAATGTCAACGCCAAAACTTATGCCTTTTAGAGCTTCTGCATTTCCTAAATGAGATACAAAATATATCTTGCCTGATGTTAAATGCTCTTCAAATCTCTTATTGGAATTATCCACATAAAAGATATCTTTAGACGGGATTATCTTTCCTTGGAATGCGGTAATTTTATCCAGCAGCATGTCTCCAAAAGACATGAAATGGACAAAAGTTCTCAACCTGAGCTTTTTCAGTCCCAGCTCTTCTCGACGTCTGTTCACCAAAGTTAAAAACTCACGCGATGCATATCTTTTATCAGGGGAGATGGCATAATAGAACAGCACCACAAAAAACAGCGCAAAAGAGAACACTCTTCTGCCTAACAGTGAATAAATAAAAAATAGTGCTTTTACACCAAATGCAGCGCCTTTTAATTCTTTTGCCTGAGCCCAATGCTGATTCTTTTTTTGCATAATTAGTTACTTAAACAGCTCTTTAATCAGTGGAACGCACTTTTTATTCATGCTGTTTACTGGGATTTCCTTTACAAAACGTATAAAACGAGGAATTGATGCAGCCTGCATATGCTGTTTTAATTCCTCGCGGAGGTATTTAACGTAGCTGTGACGGTTTTCATCAATTTCTGCATAAAGATCATTGTCGACAGCAAGCACAAGCCCAATATAGGTTCTGTTTACCTTTTCAACAGGAAGCGCATAAGCATCTATCACATGATCAAGTTTTTTTGAAATCTCTTCAATAAGGGTTAAACTGACTCTACGCTCTTCTAGCTTTACAACCTTGTCAACTCGTCCTTTGACTATGAATCTGTCATTTTCAATCAAAAGATGATCTTCAAGTGTCAGTCTCTCTTCAAAGAATGGTGAGCTAATAACAAAAGATTCACCGATTTGTTCAATGTGTAAACTTTTAACAGGTGTAAACCACTCATCACCGCATTCAATCTTCCTGTAGCCCAGAATATT
Organism: Succinivibrio sp.; assembly: GCA_051885305.1. Classification (GTDB taxonomy): domain Bacteria; phylum Pseudomonadota; class Gammaproteobacteria; order Enterobacterales; family Succinivibrionaceae; genus Succinivibrio. The sequence goes on from JBJEWY010000013.1 coordinate 1,513, forward strand.
AGTTTCTGTGCTGCCATAAATTTCAGTTACAGGACAGCCACACCAATTCTTATAACGCAGTGCACTAGTTGAATCTAATGGGCTTCCTGCTGACATGGTAAAGATAATATCAGGGGACTTTGCCTTGTCATCAACACGTTTGATAAAAGAAGGAGATGAGACAAAGATACACTTTTCTTCGATCTCAGAAAGATTATCTGTATATAAAATAAGTTGGGTATTTACAGGGATCTTAAGAAATACCGGTAAAAAAATTCGAAATGACAGACCATAGAGATGGAATGGAGGAATAGAGGCGTATAAGCTTACATCTTTTAGATCACCAAACTCTTTAAAGCTTTGAGATACAGTAAAAGCCTCTTTTCCATGGTCAGAAGATCTTTCCTGATCTTTTTGCTTTTACCTGTTGATCCTGATGTATAAAGATACATGTATCTGTTGCTTTCAAAAGGCTTAATCACATCTAAAGAGCAATTCTTTGAAAGAGCCCCTTCATAGTGGAGTTTTCCAATATTTATGGTTTCATAACCAGATTGCAACTCTACATTCTGATCTGTCACAAACAGATCGTAATCATAAGAATTATCTATATCATTTATTCTAGAATAGTATGCAAACATTACAGGATGCTTATCTCTGATAAAGCATGCTGTAAGGGCAATTAAAAACAGATAAGCATTTTCAATGTACAGGGCAACATCGCTAGAATCTTTTGAATCAAGTTCTTTTACAAAATTGGCAACCGCAATCTTGAAATCCAAAAGAGAGTATTTTGTATTTTGATCTTCAAATGCAATGGTTCGCCTGTCATCATTGTCTGAGAACAGGTTCTGATAAAGGTATGAGATTTTTGTGTTCATATGGCACATACAATAAGCTTGGATAAGAAGCTCAATAATAACAGCAGTAGCAAGTAACTTTACATTGAAGTTGCACGGATAAGATTCTTAAGCATACCATTTGTATGATTAAACAAAACGTCATGATCCCTAGTTCTTACCTTATGATCGTCTGTAACAGTGCCAAGCTCAACTCTAGTGCCATAACTGGTAATACCATACAGCTTCATTCTGAAAATTTGAACTTTACGGCTGTTGGCCCATGTTTTGTATGTTAAAAGATGTGTACAGTCATCAGCTACAGGAGACATCGTTAAAAACATCTCGGTCTCATAATTTTGAGCTCTAATAGCATCCATGATCACAGGGTAGAAACTGTACTGTTCTGAATTAAATCTGACAACACAGATCTTTTTAACCGGAACATCCGATTTCTCTCCTGTAACCACAACATCCTGACTTGCTGAACAGCCGCAAGGATAACAGCTGACACAATACTAAAGACCGATAATATTGTTGCAATCTTCATACAATTCACTACATGTAAAAAAGTTACTGTACATTTTATAGTTTTTTGTATGGTAATTGTACAGATTATATTCGTTTTATAATCAGTGACGTATTAATTCCACCAAAAGCAAAGTTGTTTGACTGAATGACCTCTACATCAAGCTTCTTGATATCATCTTTTATGTAATTTAGATCACCACATTCTGGATCAACATTCTTAAGATTGAGGTTAGGGTTGAACCAGCCCTCATTCATCATATTGACTGCAAAGATGGCTTCAACAGCACCACAGGCTCCTAAGGTATGCCCGAAATAACTCTTAAGTGATGATACGTAAGGTTTTGAGCCAAAGACATTAAATGTTGCAGTAGTTTCTGCCACATCGCCTCTAGCCGTACCGGTACCATGGGCTGAGATATAACCAATATCTGATGGGCTAAGACCTGCATCTTTAACAGATGATGCAATACAGTGCTCAATAGTTACAGGGTTTGGTGCTGTAATATGGGTTGCATCACAGTTGGTATAGAAACCAATGATCTCTGCGTAGATCTTTGCCCCGCGGGCTTTAGCATGCTCATATTCTTCAAGTACCATGGTGCCTGCGCCTTCACCGATTACAAGACCGTCTCTATCCTTATCAAAAGGTGCTGGAGTGAGCTTTGGTTTGTCATTTAGTGTGGAAGTTGCATACATGGTATCAAATACCGCTGCATCACAGGCAGAGAGTTCTTCTGAACCACCTGCCACCATAATAGTCTGCTGACCGTTTTTGATTGCCTCATAGGCATATCCTATAGCCATGGAGCCAGAGGTACAGGCTGTTGAAGTTGGGATTATGCGTCCTGTGATACCAAAGAATAAAGAGATATTGACAGGTGCAGTCTGAGGCATCATCTTTACATAAGAGTTTGCTGTCATATCTCCGGTATTTCTGTTTAAGAGAATATTGGAAAAATCCTCTACAGCGTAGATACTGCCAAAAGATGAGCCATAGGCTACACCGGTATTGCCAGACTTTAATTCATCAGAATCAATAAGACCACTGTCAAGAAGAGCAATCTCAGATGCTCTTGTAGCCATAAGTGAAACTCTGCTCATTGAGCGAACTTTCTTTCTTGTATAGTGCTCTGGCAGTTTAAAACAGTCACAAGGGGCAGCGAGCTTGGTCACAAGGCCTTCGATATCATCCCACTCAGGCATGAATCTTACAGCATTTTCAAGACTCTGAATTCTGCTTTTATTCTCGTCCCATGTTTCACCAAACGCGGTTTCAAATCCCATACCAGTAATAACGACGCGACGTGTCACAGTAGACCTCCGTTCACAGATATAACCTGTTTTGTAATATAGTTTGCCTTATCAGACATTAAGAATGCCACGGTATCAGCAACATCCTGAGGTTTGCCCATACGCTTTAAAGGGATCATTTTTAAAATCTCTTTTTTTACGGTCTCATCAAGCTCTGCCATAGAAGTTTCAATAAGACCTGGCGCTACAGCATTTACCGTGATATTGCGACGGGCAAGCTCTATTGCAAGAGACTTAACTGCTCCAATTAAAGCAGCTTTTGATGCAGAGTAATTAACCTGACCTCGGTTACCCATGAGACCTGAAACTGATGAAATAGCAATGATTCTGCCTCCAATGTGAGCTGAAATCAACGGCATTACACATGGTTTTAGTACATTATATAAACCATCAAGATTTGTATGTATAACACTGTCCCAGTCATCATCACTCATCATCGGGAATGCTGCATCACGGGTTAATCCAGCATTGAGGACAATGCCGTAATAGACACCGTTATCTTCAATATCCTTTTCAAGAACAGCTTTGCACTCATCACGCTTTGTTACATCAAATCTAAGTAATGATCCACTGCCACCAAAGCCTTCAATCTGAGATAAAGCATCTTTTGCACCTTCTGCGCTGTTTCTGTAATGCAGTACCACATGGTAGCCCTGTTTTGCAAGTTCAATGGCAATAGCCTTTCCAAGACCGGTGCCACTTCCTGTAACAAGAACTCTTTTCATCTTAATCTCTCTTAAACAATATCTTTATTTCATCGTCACTGACACGGATCACATTTACACGGCCTTTAGCATCTGTTCCGCTACTGCATGAAAGCTCACCGTCAAAACTAGCCAGCTTGCCGTCATCCATTATCTTGGTGACTTTGATTTTTAATGTGGATCCATAAGGGAAATAACTATCTTTACAGTAAATCTCTCTACCACCTAAAACCATTCCAAGTGGGGGAATATCGCTTTCGTTTTTGATTGAATGATATCCAGACCAGATCCCGACTGCCTGAGAAAACAGTTCTAAAATAATAAAGTCAGGTAATCCCTTGTCAGTTATAAAAGGTGCTAAGACAGAACTGTCATTTACTTCACATAAAAGCACAGCATAGTCATCTCCGATATCCTCAATTTTATCTATAAGAACCATTGGCGGTCTATGAGGTAGGTAGCACTCACAACTTAAATATTCACTCATTTACTAAGTCCGATAATAATTGAAGCATTGTTACCACCAAAAGCAAAAGAATTGCTCATCATGAACTTTTTATCAGTCTTTACTGATTCTTTTAAAAGACCGCAGTCTTCAAGCTCATCATCAATTTCATCAAGTGAGAAATTCTGTTTTGGCACAGGCAGATCATATTTTAAAAGGTAGGCGAGAATACATGACTCTAAAATGCCGGCTGCACCTAAGGTATGACCTGTCATATACTTTGTTGAACTGCAAGGAACCTTATTGCCAAATAGTCTTGCAACAGCAGTGGATTCCATAGCATCATTAAGCCTTGTAGCTGTTCCATGCAGATTGATGTAACCAAGCTCATCCTCGCTGATACCGGCCATTTTCATGGCATTTTTCATTGAGGTATAGGCACCATCACCACTTGGATCAGGAGATGATACATGGTAGGCATCTGAGGATTCGCCAAAACCAGACAGATAAAGATCGGATGGATCTTTAGATAAGATCATCACTCCTGATGCTTCTCCTATATTGATTCCTGATCTGTGCTTGCAAAAAGGCATACATCTGTCCAAAGAGAGCACTCCCATGCTGTCAAAACCGTTAATAGGCACCTGACACAGTGAGTCGCAGCCACCTGCTACAACCACATCTGCAATCCCGCTTTTAATGAGTCTGTAGGCGCTAATTAAGGATCTAGCTGACGATGAGCAGGCTGTAGAGATAGTAAAGGCAGGACTTTGAGATTTAAGTACTCACAGACAAAGGCTGAGAGATCTCCAAATTCCTGAAAATTGTATTTATATGATTTATTGATGCTCTTATTTTCTAGATACTCTTTAATCACATCTTCAGTTTCACTTAAACCTGAAGTGGATGTCCCCATGACTACACCAATACGATCATGACCGTATTTTTTTATCATGGTATTTAAAGTGTCCTTGATGCCATCAAGGGTAAAAGCCATAAGGCGGTTGTTTCTTGAGTTGTGTAAAGGATAATCATGTAAATCAGGCTCTAGAATATCGACTACACCAAAATATGAGCTTTTATTGTTGACTAAAAGATCATCTCGTTTGGTGAGGTAAAGCCTGTCTGTGTCAGTAAGTGATCTTATGATCTGATCGCTACTGCATCCTAAAGCACTTACAGAATTAAAATCGTTGATATAAATCATATCTAAAGGTACTTAATACTTATGGTGTAATTGAATTCTTTGTTGGTAATGCTTTTTACAAGCCCACTTATCTCGTCATATTCTATTTTGTAGATTATTTTATCAGAACTGTTTTTTATCAGCCTTATTCCATTAGTTTCTGTTAGGAAATAACCATCTTTAAGCACCTTAGTTATCTCTTCTGCACTGGAATTTGACAACATGATATCAAGAAGTGCCTGATTGACAGAAGGTAGCACAGCCTTCGGGACAAGGTATTCAATTCTAAGCCCTGAACTGTCATATTGAGCCTTGAAAAGACTTATGTATGAAGGAGTCATTCCCTGAAGGGTCAAAGAATCTTTGGTTATTTTCTCTGTTATAAGAATACTTTTTTTCCCATCTCCATAATTTGCGGTAAGTAGAAGATCTCCTTCAAACTCATGAGTAAAAACAGGTGATGGGATTTTTATTCTGGTATCACGGCTTATGTAAGCTATAGCGTCTGTATCAACCTCTGTTGAGGTACAGGATATTAAAAAAAGTGCAGATAAAAAAAGTAGAATTCTAATCACGTTTGAAACATCCTGTAAGAATGGTTGAAAGAATAAATGAGACTATTATGCCAGAGCATAAACTTATGGCAAAACCAGATACTGCTGCAACAGAGCTTAATGAGAGTACGCCAACAGATAGAAGGGTAGTCAAAAGTGCTGTGACAATTGCAGTAAGTGCAACGGGTCTTAGCTCCTTTTTAGAATTTGAAAAGAAGATAATATAATTTACGCCAATACCAAGAACCAAAAGCAGAGCAAGTGTAATAAAAAGATTGATGGTATAGCCCAAAAGAGTAACGACACCTAAAGCTGAAAAAATACTCAGAACAGAGAATTCAAAGGCTCTGATACCAAGTCTTATACCCAATCTTAGGATACATACAAGCAAAATCACAGCTGCAAAGGTCATGATCACATCTATTATAAGATTTCTGAACTTACTGAAGATTAAAAGATAATCCTTGTGGCGATCCTGATAAAAACAGCATTCTACTGAGGCTAAGGAGTCTTTTAAAAGTTCTTCATTTTCAACGCCGTCCAACATGACAACAAGAGCCTTTTTATCTTGTGTTTCAAGATAGAGATTTTTTAAGGCACTGCCAAAAGGAGAATTTAAAAACTCTTTTAAAGTTAAAAGATGATGCTTATAACTGCCTTTTAGTTCAAGATCATAGGCTTTAAGCTTTTCTTCCACATCTTTTGTCTTTAAATCAACTAAAGAGAAATCACTTAACTGCACAGCCTTTGGATTAAGCATAATTCCATGTACAGATGCAAGATGGCCATCCTTTTTAAGGGAATTTAGGATATTTAAAACCTTATGATTACGCTCTAGAAGTTCATCATCAGTATCTGCTTCAATGACAATAAATTTCTGGGTGGCAGAAAGAGATGTGATTTCGCTTATTCTCTGATCCTGTGAGGAGAGAAATTCAGGCATTGTCTGCAGAGCTTTAGGATCATCGTTAACTCTGCCTTCAAAAGCACCGTATAGGGCAAGAGAGAGAATAGCTAGCAGAATAACAAAAGATACTTTCTTCTTAGCAATAAGTTTTAGGTACTTTTCAAAAAAAACAGGTAGTTTTGTAGTATGTACTTTGATGCTTTCAAAAAAGAACGGCTCAATTACAACTACAAAAAGACAAGAAAAAGTAATTGTGGCACTTGAGAACATTGCTAACTGCTTTAGAGGGGAAACTGGTGACAGCAGAATAATCACATAAGCAATGACATCAGTACTAGCAGCAATTACAAGAGGCCATTTCATAGCATCAATGGTTTTAAAGGCATTTTCAAGTTCTGCCTTGTGCATGCGCATAGTTACAAAGTAAATGGTATAGTCACTGACAATACCAATGACACTTAAACACATGCCGAGCATAATAAGATTTATGCTATCAAAAAAGTATACAAGAAAGAAAAATCCGCTTATAAGGCCTGAGGCAACAGACAAAAGTGTCATTAAAAGGGGAGTAAGCGATCTGAACATGATATAGATAAGAACAAATACTCCAATACCTGCCACAACACCTATGAAATTCATTTCTTTGGCAACTTTTTCTGAGGCATATGCTGAATAAAACAATGAACCTCTTTTAAAAACTTCAAAATCACTGTTTGAGTATTCAGAAATGACAGAGTCAATTACGGCTGCTGCATCATTGCTTTTAGAATCCATGTCATGATCTTTTAAGCTTAAACTTAAAAGGTAATAGGTATCAGCTCCAACACTTACACACAAGTACCCGTTTTTAAGACTGAATCTGCTAGAAGCTGAGAGCGTAGTTCCTACAGTCCTTGTAAGAAGCAGAGGATCATTATCAAGTTCTTTGCCTGACACTCCTGAAAATGACGAATATAGTTGCTTTAAAACAGTCTGTTCATAAGGTGTGTTAGAAAGGCGCTCTCTTAATACAGGATCTATAAGTGAAGTTTTATAGGTATATAAAAAACTGTAAGCACTTTTTTCATCATCACTTGTGACATGTCCTGTTACAGCAGAAAAAAGCTCAGTACCTTCTAATGCAGCATAAAAACTCTCTAGCTTGTTTATGTTCTGTGTTTTAACCAGAATCAGGATCTGAGAGTCTAATCTTTTAATATAGCCACTTTCCACATCCTCACTTATACCGCTTAGAGTATCTTTTGGAAGAAGGGATAATACAGAGGTGTCAACATTTATTGATGGCAGTTTTACAAGAGTAAAAACAAGCATTGCCGCAACCAGAAGGCTGTAGGCGAAGGCTATAATTTTTCTATTGTTTACAGATGCACTATTCAAGATAGCTCTTTTCCTTTGCGTTCAAAACAGCATCACAGACAGTATCTTTAAGATAAATGGATGTTTTATCGCCTGTTGTATCTGTAAGCACAATCTTATTTAGATTTTTACCGCCATTGAGATAAATAGCCTTAAAAGCCTTTTTTAAAAGCTCGTTTTTAGGGGTTAAGATCATTTCAAAATTATCTTTACTGCCTGATAAACTGACATCAAAGTGCTTATCTAGATCCTTGTTTACTGAAAAGATCTGCATCATAAGTTTTGAAACATCAAAAACCTGTGGATTAGCATCCCTGGTGATGAGATCTGTCTGGCCATCCATGCACTGCAGCATTTTCTCATCAGTTATCACCAGATCCATCTCAAAAGGCAGTAGCTGCTCCCAGATGACATTTTTCTCATTGACTATATATAAAACACCACTGCTCTTTAGAGTTCTGTTTAAATTTGACAGATACTTTTCCTGAGTAAAGTCAGCCCTGATTATATCTGACCTGTTCAGATTAACCTTGATCTCATCTAAAGTAACAGCAAAAGAAAGCTTTACACCAAAGAAAATAGCTGTAAGAACTATTAGTTTTATAAAACTACTCACGATGTTCTGCCTCATATTTTTCAATTACTTTTCTTAGGTTTTCTGGCGTATCAAAAAGCAGTTCCATGGTCTTTGAATTCATGGCAACCTGTTCTGTTTTACCATAAGCACATAAGGCATCAGAACCTTGTGCATAAACTTCGTAATGAATTACAAGCTTGCCTTCATATTCTGTTAAAAGAGATACCACTTTTATTCTCTTGTCTGTTATCACAAGGGAACGCCTAAACTTGCATGAACATTCTGTTATAGGGTAGATGATGTCATCTTTTTTCATCTCATTGTAGGTGTAGCCAAATTCTTCAAACATGGCTTCACGGGCAAGCTCAAAGAATTTGAAATAATTGCCATGCCACACAACCTTCATGGCGTCTGTGTCGTGAAATGAAATCGGAAATACTGATTCGTGCTTGTAGATAAATGATGGTCTTCTATACATCAGTTTTACCCTTGATAAAAAAATCGTAAAAATTAAACCACTGATATGGATATCTTACAGCGTAATATTCAAGTCTTTCTGCATACGCCTGTACCCATTTTTCAAGATCAGCTTTTCTACCTTTGCGTGAGAGTGTTAAAGGATTTGCAAAATTCTCACAGACAATATTAATATGACCTGTAGATTCATTTTTAAGCCCAAAGAGAAGCTGTACCTTACAGTTTAAAATCGAACTTAAAATAAATGGACCTTCTGGAAAGAGGCATTTTTCACCTAGAAATTCAGCCTCCACAACGCGGTATGAATTTTCACGACCAGAATTTACAGGTATTCTGTCACCGACAATTGCAACAATCTCACCTTTATCAATCTTTTCTTTAAGCATGATGGCTGTATCAGGTCCAAAAGACTCGGTTGCAATAATATTTAGGCTTGAATTTGGATCAACAGCTTTATAGATCTTATGAAATTTCCTACCGTTGCCTGTAAAAATCACAGCATTGATTATGGTTCTGTTCTCGGCAAAACCAAGCGCTCTCAAGCACTCCACATTGCCTAAATGAGAGCATAAAAACACCTTTCCGCCTGATTTAAAATCAAAGATGTTTTCTTTTGAATTTTCAGTATAAAATGCATCTCTTCCGATTTTAATCTCATTTCTCCAGGCTATAAGCTTTTCTAGAAGCATCTGTCCAAATGACAGGAAATGCTTATAAACACTGTAGTTGTGATGCTCAAGCTTTTGCTCTGCTCTTTTTATCTCAACTCTTTTTAAAAATGCTTTTGAATACAGTCGCTGTTTTGGACTTAGGATGTAATAAATAAAGATCACCACATAGAGGATCGGTACAAAAAGATACTTGCCACCTATGCCGTATAAAAACAGCATCAGCCTGATACCGAATATAGCTCCGTTAAATTCCTTCTGGACAGCCCAGTGTTTATCCTTTTGCATTTATATACAGCCTGTAAGGGAATGTCAGGATCATAAGAGTACAGAGTTTGGTGTGCATTAAAGACAGATACACATTGTCTCTGAAGCCTTTGAAATTAGATATACCATTTTCAGGGTAGATAACCTTGGTTTCAAAAAATTTTACATGAATACCCCGCCATTTAAGCCTTACAAGAATTTCCACATCAAAGTTCATACGATAGCTTATACGGCAGGATTTTACGGCATCCAATGTACTTGAAACAGGGTAGGATCTAAAACCAATCATGGCATCTTTGATCTCGCCAGATAAGGTTTCAACATTAGTAAAAAAGGTAGTAAGCTTCCTGAAAAAGCGTCTTGCAAACGGAGCGCTTTCATCATACACGGGAGCACCTGATATTACGCAGTTTGGATACATGTCAGATAATGCTGTAAGCCTATCTATATCCTCACAGTCATGCTGGCCGTCAGCATCAATCTGTATGGCGTGAGTAAAACCTAAACTTAAAGCTTTATAAAGACCTTTAATAAAGGCATAACCTTTACCTTTATTTTCCTCATAACTTTCAAGATAGACATTCTCAAAAGCTTTTACAGTATTCTCAATAAGCTTTTTGTCATTTACCTCATTACCGTCATCAACAACAATTACAGGTAGATTAAACTTCAAAAGTTTTGAGAGCACAGCCTCTAAAAACACGGCATGGCGGTAACATGGAATAATGATGCAGTATTTATTCATACTTTACCTTTCCTTTACTGGCTTCTTTTCCGCTTTGAAGTCTATAAGTAAAATTAAAGGATTTTTTATCTTTTACATGCTCTATTTCAATAGTCACATTATCATCAGGAATGATAGGTGACATGAACTTGACCACAGGAATGTCAGTAGCTGCTTCAATACCAAATAATTCTAAAATAAAGTCATAAATCCAGCCTATCTGCACAACACCTGGAAGCAGTGGTTGCTTTTCAAAATGTCCTTTTAAATAAAAAAGAGACTTATCTAAAGTAAAGGAGATCTCCACTTTATTCTCATCAATCCTTTTGGTTGAATAATGCTCAGGCTTTAGCATCAAAAAGCTCCTTTAATCTTGAATAGAGTTTCTTTCCCATATGATTTACAGGTATTTTATCAACGATTCTTACATAACGCGGTACAGCAACAGCTGGTACGTACTGTTTTAAATGATCTTTTAACGCTTTTACGTAATCATGTCTTACACTATCATCAAGCGTATTAAAAAATGCATTTTCAACAGATATGACAACACCAATAAAGTTTCTTGAGTTCCTTAAAACAGTAAGTGCAACAGCATCAGTCACATAGGAGAATTCTTTTAGATGCGTTTCAATCTGACTTAAAGATACTCTTTTCTCAGCTATCTTGACGATCCTGTCTTTTCTGCCTTCAACTAAAAATCTGTTGCCATCAAGTTTTAGATTGTCATCTAAAGTGAAATTTGCAGGGCACATAGGGCTTTTAAGGACAAAACCGTCAGCAGATCTGACTATTGATACACCATCAAAGGTGGTGAAAAGGGGATTTGTACCGTCATTTCTTCTAAAAGCAATAATATTGGTTTCAGTACTGCCGTAAATTTCAGTAACACTAAGGGCTGCCCATGAATAAAAATTTTTGGCATCATCTACAGCAAAAGGGGCTCCTGCTGATAAAACAAGAGTAAATTCAGGCGCTTTTATGGCATTGTCAATTCTGCTTAAAAACGCAGGTGATGATACCAAGATAATCTTTTCTTCTGAATTATAAGTATCAGCACACAGTTCCTCAGTGTAGTGAGTCAGATTTGCCTCAAAAGGGATCCTGTTTAAAAGAGGCATAAAAATCCTGAAGGTTAATCCATACATGTGATATGGAGGAACTGTAGCTAAAAGTCTAGCCCCTTTAAGAGCATCGGATTTTATAGTATTTTTAAATATTGTAGCCTCAAGTTCCATTACCTCTAATGTCTTGACTATTCTTTTAGCATTGCCGGTGCTGCCAGAGGTATAAAGAACAATTTTGGAATCTGATGCAAGCTCTTTAAAATCCGCACTTAACTTTCTATCATAAAAAGCATCAGCATTATCATTTTTAATTGCATCCTTATCCAGGGATGTAATTAAAAGATCGTATTTGTCCTTGTCATCTTCAATGGTCTTTTTTGTGAAGTTGCCAAGAAGAACCGGTACTTTTTTTGCGTATAGGCAGGCGATAAAGGCAACAGAAAACTCATAGGCGTTTTCAAGGCACAATGCTACATTCTCACCTTTGAAATTAAAGATAAGATCTGTAAATGTTTTTACATCCTCTCTAAAATCAGAAAGTGTAATTAACCTTTCTTTTTCTGTAGCAATCACGTCAGTTAGCTTGCGATTGCCAAAGATCACTTCATGAAGAGAGAGTCTACTGTCTTGCATGTTGACGTCTTACACATGTTCTTATGATGTACTCACAAAGAGCAAAAATACCAATGAGGATGTAGGATATAAAACCGTTATATAAAGTCCACATCTCAAGATTGCCATTTATTACAGTAAAAAGCGCTGCAACTCCGTTGAATAAAAAGAAAAAACACCAGGCATAAGTTACTTTTCTTGTGTAGGTAACAGCATGCTCATCAAGATCTTTTTGAGTAAGTTCAGCAAATCTTGTAACTATCGCTTTTCCCTTTAAAGAAATGAAGAACACTATTAAAAGTGTCAGATTCACAACAACAGGGTAATAGAGCATCAGAGCATAAGCCTTGAGAAGATAAGAACTTCCTGCAAGCAACAAAGCTATAACACACACCACTAAAAGAGGCATTTTTACTGCTGAACCGCTTTTAATAAGAAAGATAAAGCGTAAAAGAAAAAAGATACAGAGGATAATAACAAGTGCATCAAGAGAGTAATATCTGATGCCCGTAAATACAATAACCGGGTATAGAATCCCGGTAATTGCAAGTAACAGGGTTATTATCTTTGAAAGCATTGTTTAGGCGTTTAAGTGTCTGTCTACAATGTCTACAACATCCTGAACGGTGCGCACAGTTTTAAATTCTTCAGGAAGGATCTTCATGCCAATCTTCTTTTGAAGCTTTACAACAAGATCAACAGCATCAATACTATCAAGCTCTAATTCCTCAAAAAGCTTGCTTTCTGGTTTGATTTCAGAAGGATCAAGCTCAAAGAGCTTGGCGAGCATTTCCTGAATTTCTTGTAAAATTTCTTCTTTAGTCATAGTGTTTCTCTAAATAAATTATCTGTGGGTGTTGATGTAATCAGCTAAAGTTTTTACAGAGTAAAAAGATTTTTTCATTTCATCATTATCTGATGACAGGGTAATTCCATATTTCTGCTTGATAGCCATACCAAGCTCTAAAGCATCAATAGAATCAAGACCTAAACCATCGACAAACAAAGGAGCCTCTGTTTCAATATCCTCAACTGAGATATCCTCAAGATTTAATGAATCAATAATTAACTGTTTGATTTCAGTGTATAAAGTTTCCATTCTAATTTCCTGTTTTTATGGTAAAAATGTGATCCTGCATTTTTGTGGCAAGTATTCTTGATAAAGCTGAAGACTCCTTATCCTGATTATCTTCAATAAACTTTCTAGTATCAAAAAGATCTAAAAACTCAATCTCATAAGATGATTTGACAAAAAAAGTGTAATACCATGGAACATGCTTTCTTAAAGCTCTGCCTGAATACCTGATAACCACTGGCCTTACAGGAGCTTTAGCATTAATAGCTATACTTGCAAATCCATGTGTAAACTTCAGTCTGCTCTCATCTACAGTTCTGGTTCCTTCAGGAAATATCAGAAGAGAATCTCCACTAACTAAAAGATTCCTACATTTATTGAGCATTTCCTCTGCTCCAACAGAGTTTGGAATATAGTTGTTGCAGGCGATAATACCCTTTAAAAAAGGATTAAATGTCAGTTTTCCCTTAACAACACAGGATAAATTCCCCTTAAGCAGTGAAGTTAATATCACATAATCTATAAGACTTGGGTGATTACAGATATAAACAACCCCTTTGTCGTTATCTATTTTATCAAGTCCTTTGACCTTAACAGTAAGAATTCTGAATATTGCACCACCAATGACAAAAAGTTTGAAACTAATCGCAGTTGCTTTTCTTGAAAAATAGATCCTCTTATTGCGATCTCTAATGACAATGCAGATGACAGAAAACACCACAGTTGATAAAAACAGTGCTCCAATACCAAAAAAGGTAAATAGAAGTGCTGTAACTATTACTCTGTAGGTTCCTGTAAATAAGATCATTTGTTAATACTTACGCTCCAGCTGTAGAGATCACCTTCAGTTTCAAATCCATTTCCATTGGCATAGTTTGTCAGGAAGTCAACAGATGGCGGTAATTGAGGAGCGCAGAATGATTCTTTTTTCGTAAATGGTCTGAAATAAACTTTCAGACCTTCCAGTTAAGCCACATTCCAT
>JBJEWY010000014.1:0-15460 GCA_051885305.1 Succinivibrio sp.
ATCGTTAACCAACCAAATCCTTCTGCTAAAATTGCTTAAGGTCTTGGGTATGAATTTTTTATCAAAATTATCCACTTTATACCAATCAATATTGTCTATCTGATTTGATATGTCGTATTTTTTTGCTTCATCATTTACAACATAATGCCACTTACTATTTTCTTTTTTTCTTGCAATATAAACATCGGTTCCATCAGATAACAAAACTAAATCATTGGTTTTAACATCATTTACCATCATGTTTACATAGTTATAATCATTTTTATTTTTAGCAACTTGCAGGTAACTATTAAAGTCATCAGTAATTTTTGACTCATTATCCTCACTTACAGGGTATCCCATAGCCATAATTCTGTTTACTACACAATAATTTGTAAGATACTTGGTTGAAACTTTTCCGTTACGTACAGAACCAGTTCTAAGATGTAATCGCCATACATTACTTGGACGAATTTTTTCTTCAGATGACATACCATTTTCCAAATCTTCATTTTTGATATTTTCATTAAGTTCTGAACGAACAGAATCATTAGCATTCATCTTTTTACCCTTTTTTATTGTTTTATGTTTTGGAAACCTTGTTATATATTTGTGTAAAACAAAAAGCGACAAGGAAACAAATGACCTTTGTATACATTTTGAAAAATATAACTTAAACAAAACAGAAACTACTTTAGTTAACCTTTTATATGACTTTGTAGCTAAATCGCTCTGCTATATTTTCATATATACTACAGTGCTCCTCTGAAAAAAGACTACAAGATCACAGTGTCAATTAAAATAATCAAACTATAGAAAAATAAAAATATTTCCAACAAGTTATGTCCTGAATGATAAACATATACATGAGCAAAGCAATCCTTTAAAAAATATAATATCTGCGCAGTATCGCCAATCAAAGTCATTCAACTAAGTTGCAAAACTTATGATGATAAGACACAATGCATTTACTGTTCAAAGTGCTATAAAGAAGTGTGGTTTAAGAAAGAGACTTTAGCAATGATTTTCAACGGCAAAGAAATAAAGACCGATGATGAGGGGTACCTTTTAGATCTCAATGACTGGTCATATGAGCTTATGGAGTATATGGCAAAGGCTGATGGCATTACACTTACTGATGCCCATATCAAGGTCATCACCACAGTGCAGGAATACTTTAAAACCTATGCAACCACACCACCTATAAGAGGTCTTATAAAATTACTTAAGAACCAGGGAGATGAAAGCCTTGCAAACTCAATTGAACTTGCAAAGCTCTTTCCAGATGGTGCTGCCAAGATGGCAGCACGTTATGCGGGTTTGAAAAAACCGATTAAGTGTATTTAGTGTCTTGCAACTTCAAGTAAGGCTGCAAAAGTAAAGTCACCTTTTACCTTACCGTCAGTTACAGTGTAGGTGCCACCAGTTAAAGCATCCTGCACTCTTGTGCCGTCAGCAAAGCATCTGCCGACGCTAACCTCTTTGGTATCACCTTCGTGAATTACAACTGCATTATCAATACCCTTTGCCTCATCCTTATAGATACGGCAGTAAGATTTATCAGCAAGTTTTTCCTGAGCACCAGCACCTACAGCCACATTTCTTAAACGGAACTGGCCGATTTTCTGCCAGTAGCTTAAGAGCTCATTGTGAGAGTAACTCTTTGACAGAGTACCTACATCCTTGGCCCAGGCTTTTGCAAGATCAACATCATCAGGGAAATTCATATCAGATCTGATACCCTGCTCTAAATCAATGCCGCCTCCCATGTCATTTTCACGGGCGGTCTCATCGCCATAGAATACCTGAACAGCACCTGGCAATAAAAGGAAGTTCAGTGCAGCTTTCTTCATATTCTTCTTACGGCACAAAGAGGTGTCATGAGATGAGATATAGGTAAGATTGCCAAGTTTGACCTTGCCAGTTTCCCTACCATAAAGTTTGGCGTACTTCTCCCAGTCACTCTGGTCTGGAAGAATACAGGTGTTGAGATTTACACCATCTGGATTGAAGTAGAAGTCAATTAAGGAATCAAAACCACCATCTTCTGCGAAACGTGACTTATCTTCAGGATCGTTAGTGAAAGCCCATAACTCACCTGTCATATAGAAAGGATCAGTCCACTTTGCTGCAGGATCATCGCTGTGTTTTTCACGCCATTTTTCCAGAGCTTTTACAGAGTATTCCTTTAAAAGTTTCCAGGTTGGTTTTGCAACATACTTTACAGTATCGCAGCGGAAACCATCGATACCAAATTCCTCTACCCATGAGGCAAGCCAGTGAGCCTGGAACTGGGCTACTGACATTGAACCAGTACGATATGGGAGAGCCGCAGGAATATCATGATCCTTATCAGCCTTCTTCCACTTGTCCTTTAGGAATTTTGGAAGTTCGACATTCTTACCGAAAGTATCAGTATTCTTGAAATCAGGGAGATAAGCAAGACACTTATCAAGACCGTCTTCAGCACCACATGGTTCACCATAGGCATCAAAGATAAGCCAGTCGCCACCCCACCAAGCATCCCAGGCAGGATCAGGTCTGGCATCAACAGGTCTGTCATGATAGGTCTGACCTATACTCTCATTTGGAACCCACTTTCCGCATGGGTCTATACCGTTTACAGTCTTACCGAAATTCAGATCACACATATCTTTTAAGGTAACGTAACCTGAATGATTCATCACAACATCAATTAAAACTCTGATACCACGCTTATGAGCCTCATTTACAAAGGTCCTGAATTCCTCAACAGTACCCATGTTGGCATCAATCGAGGTGAAATCAAGTCCATAGTAGCCATGGTAGGCATAATACTGATACAGTCCCATTGGACCACCGCCAACCCAGCCGTGTGCCTGTTCAACAGGTGAGCTGACCCAGATGGCATTGACACCTAATGAGCGAATGTAATCAAGTCTCTCTGTTAGACCTTTGAAATCACCACCGTGGAAAGTACCGGCTGTATATGATGATGAGTCCTTGTAAGGGCGGCCATAACTATTATCGTTGGATTTATCACCGTTGTAGAAGCGATCAGTAATCACGAAATAGAGATTGGCATTCTGCCAGACAAATGGAAGATCAGCATCTTTTGAACTCTGATTTTTACTACAGCTACATGTTGCAGCAGCTGCAGCAACAGTCAGAGCAAGAACAGCAACTGTTCTTTTGACTGAGGAAAAAAACATATTTTTACATCCCATAAATAAACCTATATCGGATTATCATATTGGATTTATATGCCGTATTTCCATAAAAGAATTATATATAAGTGAGCAAAATCAAACTATTAATTAACTATTTATCTCAAATGAGGAAGTTTTATTCTGTGCAATGTAATATTTTGCACCACCATTTACCTTTCCTTTATCGATTCCTGCAGTTGCAAGAAATAGAGGATGAGCAAGGACAGAAAGAGGCTGATTGTAGGTTATATATTCTATATCGCCAATTTTTTCTTTTGTAATCTTTCTCTTTAAAGCTTTACTGTCACTGCTTGCTGATGCATTCTCGGTATCTATTGAATCATCTCTTGAATACTGTCTGATAGATTCACTTCCAGAATATATATAATCAAAACCACTCTCGCTGTATGCACTCTCAGGGATTAAACAGTTAATGCAGGCTGTATCAGAATCAGATGCTACATTAAAGATATCCTCTGGTTTTAAATTAAAATCTAAATTATCAGTATCATCTTTAGTTACAGTGGTGTCAGGACTTATAACGTCAACTACAGAATTATCTGGTACCAATGTTGCTTCCATGTCAATAACATCCTGGATTACATCATCTTTTGGAAGACTTGGATTTATGGTACTTCCTGAAATATCAGGTACCAAAGATTCTTCTATGTCATCAACACCCTGGATTACATCATCTTTTGGAAAATCTGGATTTATGGTACTTCCAGAATTATCAGGTAAACCTCCCTCATCAGGTAGTAAAGGAGTTTCTTCTGCCTTTGATGCATCAGTAACTGTTACAGTCTGGGTTACCCTTGATGAGGCTTTACCATCCTTTATAAAAAAGAATCTGCCATCCTCTGATGTATAGTTGTGGCTGAAGACACCTTCTCTGTCAATATCACCTAGATAGTCACATGAAACATTTACAAGACTTGCGTGTGAATAATATGGGTTATCAAGACTGTCTTTATAGTTATAGGATATCAGATCTGCAATATCAAAACTCTCATCACTGCCTACAAAGTATGGGAGATAAAAGTCTTTTAAATGAAGATGTTCATCAGTTTTAAGATACAGTCCATCTTCAGTATCATAATTATCACTGACTCCAAGAATGCCACCCCTGCCAATAGCATTTAATGGAGCTGTCAAATCATAATAATATGCGGTTTTACCAAATACCTGACCGTGAATCCTACTTTCTCCTAATGCGACACCAAACAGTGTTCCTGCTGTATGTCTGTCTGTGCTGAAAAGAGTATCCTGAGTGGCTGTACTAAAGCCTGCAGAAACATTCTCAAAATAGTTACCATCTGTTGCGGATGTTACTTTTCCAGCAAGACCACCAGCTATAACTACAGGATCATTTGATCGTATGAACTTCACAGTAAGTTTATTAACTTCAACATTGGTAATCATCGAATCCGTAACCACACCTGCAAGTCCGCCTACTAGCTGATTCTGATATGGAGCATTCAAGGTAATTTCAGGATTGCTGATCCGTAAATTTGAGATTTTAGCTCCATTCAAACTGTCAAATAGACCAGCGTTACTACCAGATGTAGCAGGATTGAACTCAAGTTTATAGGTGATTTCATTAAAAGCGCCGTCTAAACTCCCTGTAAAAGGAGAGCCTCTGCCAATAGTTTCAGAGATGATTCCCAAATCAACATCAGCTGTTAAAAAGTATTCACCATCTGTTCTGTCTGATATGGCAATAAAGTCAGCCTTGTCAGATATGGCTGTCTGCCCTAAGTGACTTACAAGTCCATCTTCCTCATTAAGACCATATTCTGTATTTAGATCAATCCCAGTACTACCACCAACATCTATCCTCTTAGTTGAACTTGCAACCCTGAGATCTTTTACACCTGAATCGCTGTTCTCAAAAGTAAGATTCTCAATATCCCTGATAATGATCTGTCCTCCATTGAGCACAAGGTTCTCAGATGTGATGGTACCATTGATACCAATCTTACCCATGCCACTACCTGCGGGTATGAATTCTCCGGTTTGAGTAAATGATTCAACTTCTTTTTCTGTAACTTTTGCTGTTGACAGAACTACTTTACCAGAATCAATACTGCCGGTTTTACTTATCTCAATTCCATTTGGGTTTACCAGAGCAAAAGATCCTCCTCTTAAAGATGATACAGTTCCCTCAATAATCGACTTCTGATTCCCCTTTACCAGATTCAGATATTGGTTATTATCAAAAATAACAGTACCGCCACTTCCCACTGAAAAGCTATCCCAAACAATTACATTTTTTGGGGTGCTTGATATTAGAATCATCTTGGTATTGGATTGTTTAATGTTTGTGTCACCATAAATTACTTTGCCTCCTGTTGGAAGAATGATCTGAGCCTGAGCATCATTAAAGGAAAGAGCAGCAATGATAAAAACTATAGCAATAGTTTTAAGGGGTAAAAATTTTTTCATAAAGGTATATTTAAAAAAAGTTAAGAATAATTTCATCATTTACTCCATGCTGTACCCAAACTGAATCATGAATCTGACATCATCAGCTGCATAATGTCTGTTTGCACCTATGGCTTTGTTTAGAGAGATATCTGCAGTAAACCCACCGAAAGCGAAATCAGCTCCAATATTTATGCCAAAAAATTTCTCAGACTCTCCAGAAGAGTTAAAGGCATAGGCCTGCATGAGAGATGTATACCCAACAAGACTCTTATCAGATTTAATGAAATCATAAGAGAGTTTTAATCTGTCAAATACACCTGACTGAGAAGATGCAGTATCACTTTCATAGGCACTTACAGCATAGGCACCGCACGGAATAAACCTGTCAGCAGCATCAACGCTTTTTCCAGCAAGCTGCAAATTAAAACTGTTGTTGATTCTGAAATTATCGAGCATTCTGTATTCAAGGGAATTCTCTATAAGTGAATAGAAGTAACCTTTCTCATCCACTATTTCAAGATCATCCTTATTGGTGCTTTTAGCATAGACTAAAGAGAACTTTGATGATGAAATCAGATCTTTTGAAAGTTCATTTTCAAGCATCAGATCAAGCCCCACCCCCTGATTGCTACGTTTCATCTTCACATCAAAGTCTTTGATCTCATCCTCAAGCAGCCTGTAAAAACCTCTGCCTTTCAAGAAGAGCCTGCTGTTTAAGGTTCTGACTAAAGGCATAGTTGCATACAGCTCCAAAGCAAGCTGATTACCTTTGGCGGACAGATCTGAATACTTATCAGATAAATCGTAAAGACCGTAGGAGGTTGATAATCCAAGACATAATGGCTCAGCATTTACAGGAAACTGATAATCAGCAGACAAACTATAGGACTGTTTATTTGTACCTGTAACCATAAAAAAGGCCTTGTCGCCGTTTCCTGTAAGGCTTGGAGCTCTTACATATGCACTTAAACGGTTCTTGCCTGTAGTTTTATTACCAAAATTGTCGTAAAAAGCACCGGCACTGACAGGCTTTTTAGACTTTAGAATAACTGTCATTAAAAGTTTAGAGGGATCTTTTACTGGGGTAAAACGGGCCTTAACATCAAAAGAACCGTGATCGTGCAGTTTTAAGAGCTCAGTAGCCAGGTAACGTGTATCAACTCTTTTTCCTGCATATTCCTGATACTTGCCAAGAAGCCTAGATACGGCACCGTCTCTTATATACTGATTATCAGTTGCAGCGGCAATAATGACAGAATCTATTTCTGCTGGCATTACCCCAACTTCAATAGCACCTGAAGTACAGTCCTGCTCTGGAAAATACGCTCTGGCGCCAGCATAACCAAAATCGTGGTATACAGCATTTACTGACTCTAATAATTCTTTTAGAACGTTAACCTCAATTGACCTGCCTATATAAGGCTTAAGCGCATGATTCAGCTCACTGCGATCAGCAAGTTCAAGATCGGTTCTGACAATAATGTCAGTTATTTCCTGACATAAGGAAGCGGATATGCCCGTAGATAGGATTACGAGCAGAATAAAAAATCTGATAATTCTCATAAAGGTTACCTATTAAAGGTTTAATTTTTTTTACTGGCTTAAGCCATTGTTTGCCGAGAATTATCCACACGAATTTCTAGTGACCAGAATCTTAATGATAAAAAGTGAAGTAAAGGTCTGCTTCTTTTTGATTTTTAAGGATAAAAAAACTATGAATTTTTAAAATTATAGAAACAAGAAGATCTTTTGGCAGTTTCTTTAGATAGTTGTCGATCCTAATCGATCAAAATGAAAAGTTACGATAAGGATCGAAACCGAGCAAAAGGATAACATTTGTTGATTAACTTTTTGAAAATTAAGGAATTTTCGTAAGATTCTTGAAGGGTTCGAGTGGCGGATGGAGTGAGATTCGAACTCACGGAGGGGGGGACCCCTCGACGGTTTTCAAGACCGTTGCATTCAACCGCTCTGCCATCCATCCGCAAACATAGAAAGATCTATGTGATCAAAATTTAGGGCGTTTTCATTAAGTGGCGGATGGAGTGAGATTCGAACTCACGGAGGGGGGGACCCCTCGACGGTTTTCAAGACCGTTGCATTCAACCGCTCTGCCATCCATCCGCGTGAAAACGAAAGCTATTATAATAATATTTATTAAAAAATCAAATACTTTTTAAATATTTTTTCAGGACTGTTTTTCAACGTTAAAATTGGAGTGCTATTTATCAGCTAGAGAATCATGAGATATAAGGGCTTAAAGCTGATTTTTATCAGATTTGATGTCAAATTTAAAACGGCACTGAAGTTTAACTGCAGTGCCGTTTTAAATTACTTGTCTGATGACTTTTCAGGATCTTCTTTCATGTAGATCCATCCAGCCTTTAAGTACATTATCATTGACCAGATGGTAAGCACGGTTGCAACACCTAGAAGAACCACCGCAGCATAAATCATTGGCTCACTATGTCTCCAGATAAGACCTGAGATTGCTACAAGCTGAATAGTGGTCTTCCATTTGCCAACCCATGACACGGCAACATTGGCTCTCTTGCCTATTTCAGCCATCCACTCTCTTAAAGCAGAAACAATGATTTCACGAGCCACAATGATCATGGCAGGTATTGAAATGAATTTTTCAAAATGGCTGATTAAAGGTAAAGAGGTATCACGATACAGAGAATAATGCTCAACAATCAGCACTAAAGCTGTACAAACGATGATCTTGTCAGCTACAGGATCTAAAAAAGCACCAAATTTGGTGGTAAGTTTCAGTTTCCTTGCAAGATATCCATCTAAAAGATCTGTAAAGGCAGCAATCACAAACACAATTGCAGCATAGAAATTAGAACGTTCTGTCGGCCAGTAGAAAAGAATAACAAATACAGGAATTAAACCTAGTCTTATAAGCGTCAGCACATTAGGCAGATTAATCATGGGTGAAACCTTTTCTCATTTTTTATTTTTATGTCAATTAGTTCAATTGTATCACTATGGAAGCCAAATTGGGCCGATGCAATCTCTTTTAGGTAAATTAAATTCTGACGGATAAGTCACATCCACTAGATACAGGCCATCAGGTTTAGCTGTTGGAGCTGCTTTTGACCTGTCCTTTGCATCAAACATGTCTTTAAACCACTGTACGCTATGAGTACCGTTACCCACTGTTAGAAGAGAACCTACAATATTGCGCACCATATGCATTAAAAAAGCGTTGGCAGCAATATCAAATATAAGATACTGCCCTACTCTCATGATTTTAATGTAATGTACGCATCTCATTGAGGTACGAGATTCATCATCTGCGGCCCTAAATGAAGAGAAATCATGCTCGCCCAAGATGTAATCAGCAGCTTCCTGCATCAGTTTTTCATCAAAGTTCCCCTGGTATACAGATACTCCCTTATTTAAGATCCCAGGTCTGTGAAGGGTATTCTGGATGATGTAACGATATCGTCTTGCACGTGCAGAGAATCTTGCATGAAAACTGTCATCAACATGTTTTGCCCAGGTAATTGCGATGTCTGGCGGAAGATGAGTATTAGTACCCATTACCCATCCTCTGTCTGGGCGTTCTTTCGTCACATCAAAATGCACCACCTGACCTGTGGCATTAACACCAGCATCGGTACGTCCTGCGCACTGCAGTTCTATCTTTTCATCTGCAATGATGGATAAAGCTCTTTCAAGCTCTCCTTGTACTGATTTTAATTCGCTCTGTCTCTGAAAGCCGTAATAGTTAGAGCCTTCATATTCAACACCCAGGGCTATTCTCACACACTCTCCTGATTAAAGATCCTGAATTTGGCGATGATGTAGGTGATTGCCGTTACTGCAACAATTGCAGTTAATAATGCGGCCATACCTCTTACATCAAGCACGAATACCATAAAGGCGACAATGATGTTTCTAAGTATCAGTGTCGTTACTGCAAGGACAAAGAATTTTAAGGGACTACCCTTCTTTTTGAAGGTAAAGTAGCGATGTCCAAAGAAACTTACCCAGAAGGCTACAAGAAACGCTATGGTATTTACAACATTTTCCATGTCGTGCAGTGCGCTAAAAGTAATAAGCACATAGCACAGCATAAGATCTGTAACAGTAGCAGCTCCACCAACCATGCCAAAGCGCATGATCTCAAAGACAGAGCCTTTAGACATCAGATCTTTTACTTTCATTTGATTTTAGCGTTTTGCTGTTCTGTTAAAGTTTTGGAGCCATCTTTTAGATTACAGGTAAGTCCTGCACCTGATAAATAGGTTCCTTTTGGAAGTCTTGCATTAAGAGGACCTTTTACCTCAGATACCACGTAGACAGGTCGCCCCTTGATCTCAAGGGTCAGACGGCCAATGTACTCACCAAGAATACCTATTGAGAGCAGCTGAATTGAACCTAAGAACAGAATTACAGTGATCAATGTGGTGTAACCTGGTGTTGGGTTACCGAAAATAAGAGTTTTAACCACATTCCATACCATGAACACGAGGCTTAACAGTCCGATAGCTCCGCCAACGTATGACCACACTCTAAGTGGCAGCGAGGTAAAAGCAAAAATTCCGTCTAAAGCAAAGTTCCAGAGTTTCCAGTAATTCCACTTGGTGGTACCAGCAACTCGCTCAGGTCTTTTATAGCCTACACCGCGTGATGTAAAACCAGGCCAGGCGTATAGGGCCTTCATGAAACGGTTACGCTCTTTTAAAGTCTTAAGAACATCAATTATCTTCCGGTCAATAAGGCGGTAATCACCTACATTTGCTGGAATTTTCACCTTGCCTGAGAGTTTGTTGAAGATGTAATAGAACCACTCAGATGATACTCTCTTGGTATCAGTATCAGATGATCTGTCGGTTCTGACTCCATATACATTATCAACACCTTCATCTCTCCAGATCCTGATAAACTCCAAAATGAGCTCAGGAGGATCCTGCAGGTCAACATCAATTGGCACTACAGCATCAGCATCTGTAAGTTCTAATGCAGCAGTCATAGCTGCTTCCTTACCGAAGTTTCTTGAGAATTTAATTAAGCTTATCTTATTGTCTGTTTCCTGCATCTTTTCGATAAGCTCAACTGTATTGTCCTTTGAGCCGTCATCAACAAACAGAATTTCAAGATGAGAGAGCTCTTTTTCAAGTTTCTCATTTACAACTTTAACAAAAGTTTCAACTGTTTCATGCTCGTTGTATACAGGAACGATCAGTGCAACTTTATAATCTTTTTTCATATCTTCCCCTAATCAGTCAGGAATTCATGGCGTGATGACGGATTGGATTTGAATAATCCGCCTAAAGCAGTTGTAGTGGTTGTTGAAGTCTGATCTTTTGCGCCACGTGATTTTACGCAGTAATGGGTTGCAGTAATTGAAACAGCCACATTCTTGGTGTTCAAAAGAGTCTGCAGTGCAACCTTGATCTGCTGTGTCAGTCTTTCCTGCACCTGAGGACGGTGAGCAAAGAACTGCACGATTCTGTTGACCTTAGACAGGCCTATGATTTTATCTGAAGGCATGTAAGCAACCTTGGCCATACCATCCATCACCACAAAATGATGCTCACAAGTAGAGGTTACAGTAATGTCGCAGACTTTAACCATTTCGTCAAAATGCATCTTGTTATCAAAGACACTGACCTTTGGAAAGTTTCTGTAATCAAGGCCAGAGAAAACCTCATCAACAAACATTCTTGCCACACGCAAAGGTGTCTCGCTTAGAGAATCATCCTCAAGATCTAGACCTAAGGTCTTCATGATCTCTGACATGTGCTCTTCAATGATTTTCTTTTTCTCTGATGCTTCTAAACCATTATCCTGCCATGGAGTCTCAAGGCCACATTCAATTAAGGCATTTCGAACCATTAAAGCTTCTTTTGAAAGCATACCATCTAATGTCTTAGCCATAGGTTAACACCTCTTTTTCTATATCAGAGTGCAGATGCTCATGAGACAAACTGAATCTCTTTGCTACAAGTTCACCTAAACGTCTGATACCATCCTGCTCTGATGCATGATGTCCTGTAACAAACACAGGAATATTGTTCTCCCTTGCAAAATGATATGTCTGCTCTTTCACATCTCCTGTGACTAAAGCATCAAAATCAGGAGTCATATTCTCATCAATTAAAAAAGAACCAGAGCCAGAACATACGGCAACAGAATTTATAACCATATCTTCACTGACATTACCCAATACGGTAACCTTTGCCTTAAGTTTCTTAGAGAGTGTATCCCCTATGTCTTTTACTGTAGTGTTTTCACTGCAGTATCCAGTCATGGCAACAGATGACGGATCACCTTTGACAATGTAATCAATATCATTCAATGAAAGGATGTCACATAATGTTCTGCTGTTGCCAATCATAAGATTGGCATCTAATGGCAGATGATAAGCGATAAGATTAAGATCTGCCTTAATAACAGATGCTACTCTCTCTTTCATAGGTCCTGTTACAGGAACAAGCTGTCCCTTCCAGAACAGGCCATGGTGGACAATAAGGGTATCAGCACCTATTTCTACTGCTCTTTTAATGGAGTCAAGTGATGCTGTACATGCTGTTGCAATCTTATGACACTCTCTTTGACCTTCAATCTGAAGTCCGTTTAATGACGGATCTCTAAAGGACTTAGATGACAGATAGTCATCTAAAAATTTAACAAGTTCAATGACATCCATATTAAAGCTATAGACCCTTTACACTGCACTGTATGTTTTTAAGTGAAGCCTTTACTCTGTTACAGATTTTTGTAGCTTCATCTCTGTCATTGCAGGTTGCTGCAAACACTCTGACTACAGCCTTGCCGTTAACAGTGATGTGCTGGGCTACTGGTTTAAAACCTTTAGCCTTAAGTTCTTCTATTACACCATTGGCATTTGATTTTTTGCTGAAAACGCCAACCTGAGCTGCGTACTTGCCAGATACCAAAGCAGCTGACACAGTATTGTTAGAAGGAGTAGCTTTTGCAGTCTCCTTTTTAGGTGTCAGGGTTTCTGTCCTAGAAGTATTAGGCTTTAAAACTTCAGTATTGTTAGATGGTGTAGCGTCATTTATAACAGCAGTTTTTAAAGTCTCAGTTTTTGGGGCCTGAGCTGCTTTCTGACTGTTGTTAAATGGAGATTCTGCTGCCGGTGCAGTAGGTTCAACATCATTTACCGGATTTAAAAGATCAGAGTAATCTGTATCGGCACTTTCATTTGCGGTATCAGCTGTAACAAGCTTGCCATTTTCATCAGTTAGAGCACCATTGTGATCAATTGCAATTGCCTTGGCGTTATCAGCCTGATCGCTCTCTCTTATACCCTCTTTCTGATTTGAAATTACAGGAATACAGATAAGGATAACAGAGGTTATTACAAGAATACCTACAATACGGTTTCTTAAATTCTTTGAAAAGGTCATGACTTATTCCTTAATTCTTTTACCTAGAGCCTCAATTGCTTCACTTACGGTGACAAAAGACCCCATTACAATAATTTCATCATCTTTAGAGCATTCTTTTACTGCAGTATCTAAAGCATCCTTTACATACTCAAATGATTTTACCAAAGATTGATTTTCAAGGCATTTATTTATTGCACTGACAAGTCTTTGAGCACTCTCGCCACGCTGTGTATGCAGTGTTGCAACATAAAATCCGTCAAATACAGGAACAATTTCCTTAATTACAGATTCTATATCCTTATCTTTTAACATACCAATTACTGCATAACGCTTAGCATTAAACTGTCTCTCTTTTAAAACCTCAACTAAATGAGCAGCAGCTGGAGGATTATGAGCAACATCAAGGTAGATAACAGGCTTTAGACTTACAAGCTGCATGCGTCCTGGAAGAGATACTCTCTTTACAGCATCCTCAATTGCATCTAGGGTTATCTTATAGCCCATCTCACGTAAAAGAGTAATGACCTTTAAAGCAGCTGGAGCGCAGCACTTTGGGATTTTAGGATATGGAAGATGAATAGTGAAACTAGCAAGTTTTCCAACAGATACAAAATCAAAACCGTTTGTAAACTTACCGTAAAAATCAGTGCCTTCAGCATAAAGAGTGGCATTTTGCTCTTTACATTTCTCTTTTACAGTTAAAAGAGCCTCATTTGAGAGGATACCTGTTACAACAGCGCACTCTTTTTTGATGATCCCTGCTTTCTCACCTGCTATC
Source organism: Succinivibrio sp. (assembly GCA_051885305.1). GTDB lineage: Bacteria > Pseudomonadota > Gammaproteobacteria > Enterobacterales > Succinivibrionaceae > Succinivibrio. Next base: position 13,746 of record JBJEWY010000014.1, read on the forward strand.
TCTTTAATGGTCTTACCTAAAATTGCAGTATGATCAAGACCTATTGAGGTGATAACAGCAATATCGGCATCTAAGGCATTAACAGCATCCAATCTGCCACCAAGACCGATTTCAAGGACCATGACTTTAACATTTGCTTTTATAAAGCAGACAATTGCTGCAAGTGTTGTGTACTCAAAATAGGATAGTGGAACATCACCTCTTGCATCATACACACATGAAAACGCCTCACAAAGATCATCATCTTTTACAGGGACACCGTTAATTACGATTCTTTCGTTGAAGGCATTTAAGTGGGGAGATGTATAAAGACCAGAGGAAATACCTGAGCTGGTCAAAGATGCTGCAACTAAGGCTGCAGTTGAGCCTTTACCGTTGGTGCCAGCTACTTCAATGATCTTTGTATCAGATAAATCAAGATTTAAAGACTTTAAAACCTTTGATACTCTCTCAAGGCCTAAAGTAATTTTATTGGGATCGATTTTCTCAAGAAAATCAAGCCAGGCTCGAAGTGAGCCTGGCTTTGTAACAGCTGTATTTTTTGTCATTAGACTTACTAAATTTCGACTTTAGAATCAGCAAGCTCGGCTTCAATTGGAGCTGCTGGTCTCTTGTTATGTCTACCGGTGTGAGCCTCTATGAGAGGAACTGAAGGATCATGACTTCCAAGAAGCAGTGATACTAAACTTGCAATTTCATCTCTCATCTTGTCACGGGTAACAATCATGTCAATTGCGCCCTTCTCAAGCAGGAACTCAGCTCTCTGGAATCCTTCTGGGAGTTTTTCACGCACAGTCTGCTCAATAACACGAGGACCGGCAAAACCGATTAAGGCATTTGGCTCTGCTATATTGATGTCACCTAACATTGCAAGAGATGCTGAAACACCACCCATGGTAGGATCAGTTAAAACTGAAATAAATGGCAGATGGGCATGAGCAAGTCTTGCAAGAGCAGCTGAAGTCTTAGCCATCTGCATTAAAGAGAATAATGACTCCTGCATACGGGCACCACCTGAAGTTGAGAAACAGATAAGTGCGCGGTGAGAGCGCAAACACTCCTCAACTGCAGCGCAGAATCTTGCACCGACAACTGAGCCCATGGAGCCTGCCATGAATTCAAATTCAAAAGAACAGGCAACTACTGGAAGGCCCTTCAAGGTACCTTTCATTACTACAAGACCATCTTTCTCGCCTGATTTTTTCTGGGCGGCAACAAAACGATCGCGATATTTTTTAAGATCTTTGAACTTTAAGATATCTTTTGGCTCGAGATCAGATGCAATCTCCTCACGTCCTGAAGCATCAAGGAAATTATCAAGACGTACACGTGCCTTAATGTGCATGTGATGACCACACTTTGGGCAGACATTTAAATTACGGTCAAGTTCAGCTTTATAAAGTACCTGATCGCATGCGCTACACTTGGTCCAGACACCTTCTGGAATTTCATGTTTTACGCTGCTGCCGATAGATGAAACAGTCTTGTTAACCAGATTCTCAAACCAGTTCATAAAAAATCCTGTAAGTAGATCAATCCTTAAAACTGCGTGCATTTTAACACACCGCAGGATCATATAGGTAAATTTTGTATAAGATCTGAAATAAACTTGACGAGCATAAAGTTCTTATAAAAATTATAAGCACAAAAAAAATGTTTTAGGTGACATCCTCCCCTACCTGTAGAGGTAGGGGCTTCCTGTTCGATAGCTCTAA
>JBJEWY010000015.1:0-15416 GCA_051885305.1 Succinivibrio sp.
ATTAGAGCTATCGAACAGGAAGCCCCTACCTCTACAGGTAGGGGAGGATGTCACGTTAACTCTATGAGTTTAAATAAATTCATATAACAACTTACTGCTGCAAAAACAGGAATCAACATGTCTACTTTCATTTTTGGTGATCTGCATGGCTGTTATGATGAGTTCTCAAAACTATTGGAGAAAGTTAAATTTTCAGAGAGCTCAGATGAACTTCTCTTTACAGGAGATCTCATAGGTCGCGGCCCAAAACCTGTTGAAACCTTAAACCTTATTCTGAATCTTAAAAAAGCAGCCCCTGATAGAATTCATACGGTACTTGGAAATCACGATCTGAATTTTCTTGCAGTATGCCTTGGTCTGCGCTCTCACAAAAAGAAAGATAATCTTGACCCGCTTTTAAAGTCAGAAGCTCTTTCTGAGATTTTTGACTTTTACGTGAATACTCCCCTTTTATATATTGATCATTCAAAAAAGATTGCTATGTCTCATGCTGGTGTATACCCTGCATGGGATCTGAAAAAGGCTTTTGAGCATTCACTTGTAATAAAGAAAGTGTTAGCAGATCCACTAGACAGAGAGCTTCTGCTTTCAAACATGTATGCAGATCATCCTGATATTTACAGTGATGAGCTCAAATACCACACCATCAATTACTGGCGCTTTATTATCAACTGCTTTACTATCATGAGACTGTGCAGAGTTGATCTGCACTTGGATTACGGTCACTCTGACTGCTCTGTTTCAGATGCACTAGCAGATGAGATCTACCCTTGGTTTGGCTTTGGCAAACCATATCTTTACGACAGTGAAACCTATCATCTCTTCTTTGGACACTGGGCAGCACTTAACGGTGAATGCAAAAGAGAGCATATTACAGCTTTGGATACAGGTTGTGTCTGGGGCAATAAACTTACTTGCTATGATTTAGAAAACCAGAAACTTGTAAGTGTAAGTTCCAAATTCAAACTGAATCTGATTAAAAAATCATGACAAAAACGATAACGTTTATCACCTTTTATGAATTAGGAGTTTTAAAGGAATAAGCTAAATACAGCTTAAAGATTGAGTCTTGGAGGAAAAATGCAGGATCATATCAGAAAAGCACTGTTTCTTTTAACCGGCTACCTTGTAAGTGGCATCATACTGTCTGTGATTTTTAAAATACCGAGGTTCTCTGATTATTTTGAAGAGCCAGCCTTAAATATGGCTGCTTTCATCCTGGCAGCTATTATTCCAGGAGTTATAGTTGGACTTATAGCAGAACACTTCTTAAAGCAGAAGCTTCCTGGAAAGCTGGTTTACGAGCATGACATTTTAGTTGTCATGATAGGCCTTCTGTTTACAGCTCTTATGGTAAATCCTGTAATGCTGTACACAGGTCTCTTTATTACATCAGCAGCGCTTTTTATCTTTACAAAAGAGACATTAAAACTGAGATCCGAAATATTCAGTTCAAAATCAGGGATCCTGCTTATGCTGGCTCCATGGGTTACAGGAGCGCTAAGTGCTCTGGTCTTTGCCTTTGTTGTCAAAGATCCTGATCTTAATGTTTTCAGAGTCTATACCGGACATTTTATAGTACTTGCTTTTTTCTACTGGGTGCAGAGACTTGCCCTTCATCTTGACTACGAAAATTAAGAGCTAAAAAAAATGAAATTACTATTTCTGCTAGGGATGATTATTCCTGAATTTGCATTCGGATCAGAATTTTTAACCAAGTCATCAGTTTTTGGCATTCGCATTGAAATGCTGATCTTTGCCCTTATACTGACAGGCATTGCAATTTTCTATCAGCACACCTTAAAGGTTGCCGTCATTGGTCTTTTAGCTCTGTGTTTTTACAAATACGAGTTTCAAGACGGCTTTTCTGTAATAAAAACAATCGCAGGTCAGTATGATGCAGAAGGAAACTTTGTTGAAGGATCATATCTAACTTACGTGAATCTTATCCTGATGCTACCTGGATTTGCGGTGCTGGCAAAGATTTTTGAACTCTCAAACCTTTCTAATCTCATCATTAAAAGGCTTCCTGGCGGTATTTTGGGCTGTATGTCCATTATCGCCTTCATCTTTGTTCTAAGTACCTTTTTAGATAATATTGCTGCAGTTATGATAGGTGGCACCATATCCTACAAGCTTTTCAGAGGAAATGTTCACATAGGTTATGTTGCAGCTATGTGTGCGGCGGCAAACGCAGGTGGTACCGGTTCTGTAGTAGGCGATACAACAACAACCCTTATCTGGCTTTCCGGAGTAAACCCTCTTGAGCTTACCAAAGCCTTTATACCTGCGGTAATAGCCATGATTGTTGTCGCATACTTTGCGTCTGTACAACAGGCAAAATACTGCGCTGAAAATTTTGAGATAAATGCAGAGGGTAAAACAGATCTCTCAAAGATCCTTGTGGTGATCATGATCCTTGTATTTGCCATTTTAGGTAACTACTATTACGGTCTACCTGCCTTTGGCATCTGGGCTGGAATTCTGCTTGGACGTCTTATCACAAAATTCCCTGTAAGCTCCTATAAGAGCGCTTGTGAGAGTACTCTGTTTTTAACAATCCTTGTATTCTGTGCTCAACTTGTACCTGTTGAATCAATACCAGATGCATCAAATCTCTCCACTTTAACCTTAGGCTTCATATCAGCTGTATTCAACAACATCCCATTAACACAGATGTGCCTTGAAAAAGGTGGTTTCGACTTTGCCCTGCTGTCATATGCCGTAGGTTTCGGCGGATCCATGATCTGGTTTGGATCATCAGCTGGTGTTGCCATCTGCGACGTTTACAACAAGGCAAGAAGCTTTGTAAGTTACCTGCGTTATGGCTGGCATGTTCCATTAGGATTTATAACTGGTTTCCTTGTTTATATTTTTATTTTCTAATGCTGGTATATTTGTCTTTTAGAGCATCAGTTGTGCTCTAAAAGACACTTTTTGAATTCATCTGTCAAAGACCAGTACTTGATACCCCAGTTTTCAAAATTCCATTCATCCATGTAGGAGTTACACTCGTAATCCACATAAAAGATGAGATTATCCTGCACTACAAAGTTGGTAGGGAAATAATCGATATTGAGTTTAGCTGCATACAGTTTTTGGCACATATCCTGAAGCTGACTTATATATGCTGATACATCCCTACCCTCTCTTACTAGATCAGAGATCAGGGGGCCTTCAATATATTCTTTTAAAATAGTCTCCTGATTATTATCAATATCAAGCATCTTTGGCATTCTGATACCAACATCCATAAGAGTTCTGTAATCATTGAGCTCTGATTCAATCTTGTTGCCAAATTTATAGTAATCGCACGGTTCATGGTGGATCTTTTTAACCACTACAGAAGATCTGTTTAAATCTCTGCAAAGATATGAATAACCGCCCTTACCCTTTCCTAAGAGTTTTACTACATTAAAACTCTTGCCATTTACAGTTAATGATTCCATCGTTCCACCCTTAAAATGTAACTTTCTGACAATTATAAATGGACGATATTCACTTATCTTACATGATTATATTTACTTTTTAGCACAATCATATTATTCTCAAAACGACTTATAACTTCAGATGTAGCAGATCACATGACCTATCAGAAATTGCAGCATGAGGATAAAATTCACGGAACATGGGATTTTCCGTACTCTATTTATCACTCTATTATTCCTGAATGTCTTACAAACTATCCGCTACACTGGCATGATGAAACTGAAATCATCATGGTAACGGAAGGTTCTGTTGATATCCGCACAGGTCTTGAAGAACATACAGCGCATAAAGGCGATGTATTGATTCTGTCTTCAAAAATGCCCCACAGCATCAGGCAACATGAGCAAGAGAAATGCGAGCTGTTTTCTGTACTCTTCAAACTTGAGATTGTTGAAAAATACGCAGGTACAAGTCTATATGAAAGCCAGGTTAAAAAGCTCGATGATCCCTCAACGGTTATTCCTGTATGCATAAATAACCAGAAGATCCAAGATGTTTTGAAAAATGAGATTCAAAAGCTTATAGAAAGACGCAAGGAAAGCTATAACGAGTTTAAACTTGGAGTGCTGGGCTCCGTGTTTTCCATTATTCAGATCCTTTTTGATATTTCAAAAAAGACTGATCTTAAGGCTCCTGATTACAGAACTGCGTTTTCAAAAATTGCTCCTGCAATTTATGAGGTCCAAAACCGTTATGAACAGGCTCTGTCAGTCGATGATATGGCATCTTTGTGCAACCTCTCATCAAGTCATTTCATGAAGGTGTTTAAAATGACTACAGGCGAGTCATTCAATGTCTTTTTAATCAGATACCGCCTTGAAAAAGCAAAAGAGCTTTTAAAAACCACCAATGACAGCATTGTAAATATTGCCATATCATGTGGATTTTCAAATCAGTCCTACTTTACCAGACAGTTTAAAAAGTACTGTGGAATAAAACCCAAAGAATTCAGGAAACTGTTATAAAAAAACAGAGTTCATACTGTAGTATGAACCCCATTTTCAACTTATTATTTTCTTACCCAGGTTTCAAAGTCATAATCAAAACCACATTTATCGCTGTGGAATGATACTGAGTCTTTAAGCACAAACGGGTATTCTGTAAAATCAGGGAATCTGGTGTCACCATCAAAGGATTTTCTGATCCTGGTCAGATGAAGCACAGATGCATAAGGAAGAGCCTCTTTGTACATTCTGGCCCCACCTATGATCATAACCTTGGAATCACCAACAAGATCTAAAGCCTCATCAAAGCTTTTTACCACCTCAAGATCAGGAATATCCTTATCAAAGGTTGAACTTACCATGATATTGCGGCGGTTTGGAAGACATTTTCCGATGGATTCAAAGGTTCTTCTGCCCATAACAACAGGGTAGCCTGTTGTTATTTCCTTGAAATGTTTGAGATCTTCAGATAAATGCCATGGGATCTGACAGTCCTTTCCAATGACAAAGTTCTCAGCCAAAGCTACAATGATCTCTACACTTGCCATATCAAATCCTTAGTTTCTGTAGATAAACTCTGGGCCTTCTTCATCGTCAAAGTCATCATCTACGGTTTCACCGCCTAATGAAACACTTTCACCTTCAGTCCAGATGAATTCTTCTGCCTTAGGTTTGATTCCTGCCTCTAATTCCTGCTTCTTGACCTCATCTACAAGATCCTGCAGTGCATAGGTAAGCTCTTTGACTCCATCCTTGTTGAGTCCTGAGATGATAAATGTACGCTCAGGTTTTACTTCCATGGCATCGGCAATACGATTTAAAGTTTCCTCAGCCTCTTCTCTAGTACCAAGATCTACCTTGTTGGCAACTAGCCAGCGTCTCTTTGAATACAGCTCATTTGCGTACTGTTTGATCTCATTTTCGATGATCATAGCATTATCAACAGGATCACTTTCATCAACAGGATGTACATCCACAAGATGAACAAGTACACGACATCTTTCAAGATGCTTTAATAATCTGTGACCAAGACCTGCACCTTCTGAGGCACCCTCAATGAGTCCAGGAATATCCTCAATCAGGAATGAACGCCCCTGAGATGTTTTAACTACACCTAAGGATGGAACTAAAGTTGTGAAAGGATAATCAGCAACCTTTGGCTTTGCAGCAGATACAGCTCTTACAAGAGTTGATTTACCTGCATTTGGCAGACCTACAAGGCCAACGTCTGATACTAAAAGCATCTCAAGTCTTAACTGACGCTTTTCACCTGGTGTACCATTACTCTTCTGTCTTGGAGCCTGATTTGTAGCACTCTTAAAGTGAGTATTACCAAAACCGTGTCTGCCACCACGGGCAACACAGAGGATCTGTCCTGACTCTCTTAGATCTCCAATAATTTCGCCTGTACCGGCATCAGTTACACGAGTTCCTACAGGAACAGGGAGGATCAGATCCTCACCACAGGCACCAGTACAGTCGGCAGTTCCGCCATTTTCACCGCGCTCTGCCTTATGAAACTTGGTAAAACGATAGTCAACCAGAGTATTGAGGTTATTGTCGGCCTTAACGTATACATTACCACCGTCTCCGCCATCACCACCATCAGGACCACCGCGTGGAACGTATTTCTCACGACGGAAGCTGACAATACCATTGCCGCCATCTCCAGCCTCAACGCGGATCACGGCCTCATCAACGAATTTCATGGGTAACGCTCCTGTGTAGTAAAAAAACTTTATGACATTATACAGACAAAAAAGCCCGCTTTCGCGGGCCTTTAGGATCTTTTAGCGATTACTGCTGAGTCTCAACGATCTCAACGAACTTACGGCCCTTAGGACCACGAGTTACGAAAGTAACCTTGCCGTTTGCCTTAGCGAATAAAGAATCATCTTTAGCAAGACCAACATTAGCACCAGCATGGAAGTGAGTACCACGCTGACGAACGATGATGCTACCAGCTGAAACTACTTCACCAGCATAAGCCTTAACGCCTAAGCGCTGGGCCTGGGAATCGCGACCGTTACGAACGGAACCGCCAGCTTTTTTATGTGCCATTTATTCCTTCTCCTTAGATTACTAGGCTTTAATGCCGGTAATCTGTAAATCAGTGAACCACTGACGGTGACCAGTAACCTTCTGGTGGTGCTTACGACGACGGAACTTAACAATCTTAACTTTCTCGCCACCATGTGCACCTAATACCTTAGCGGTAACCTTTGCACCATCTAGGTATGGAGCACCAACCTTAATATTGGTACCATCAGATACTAAAAGAACTTTGTCCAGTTCGATATCGCTACCAGCCTCGGAATCCAGAAGCTCAACGCTTACTACGTCGCCTTCTGAAACCTTGTGCTGCTTGCCGCCGCAAAAAATAACTGCGTACATGCTCAAACTCCGGGTAGATGCAGGAGAACTGCTCCCGCGTTCATTAAAAACTTAGCCCACTAAGGGCGATAATGGGTCATGATTATACAGACAAATGAAGTAATATGCAAGTGTAAAACAAATTAGACCTGCAATTAATTGTCGAATATTATGGCTTTCTTTAGAATACAAGAAAAGTATTCACTGACCCGTAAAAGCGCAACAATTCTAAAGCAGTTTTGAGATAATTTCAACATTTTTATTTTTTGTTCGCTTTAAATGCTACAATTAGAAAACTTCAAAGGGAACTAACAGCATGACAAGCGTTGAATTACAAGCAAAGCAGGATTTAGAAAAAGTAGAGGACATTCTCAACACGCTAATAAGTGACAGTTCCACCGAAGCTAACGTTAATGCCATGTGTCAGCATGTTGTCAAAGCCGGTGGTAAAAGAATAAGACCTCGTCTGAGTATTCTGACCTATCACGCTCTGCAAGGCAGCAGCGACAACTACAGAAAGATGCTTCATTTTGCGGCAGCATCTGAGCTTCTGCATACAGCAACCCTAGTTCATGATGATGTAATCGACAAGGCAACCACACGTCGTGGAGCCAAAACCCTCAATGATACAAGTGGCAATCACGCTGCTGTACTAGCTGGTGACTATCTTTTTACCCGATGCTTCGTCTGCCTTCATAATATCAACAGCAATGAACTGTATAACCTTGTAAACTCCACTCTTGCTGCTTTGGTTCGAGGTGAGCTCAATCAGCTTGAGAACAAAGGACAGGTAAATTTATCAATTGATGATTATTTAAAAACCATCTACTGTAAAACCGGAGCGCTCTTTGAGATGGCTACCTCAGGTGTTGCTATCTTAAACGGAGAAAATGAGGATGTTATAAAAGCTCTTGCCCAGTACGGCAAACAGCTTGGGATTGCCTTCCAGGTAGCTGATGATCTTTTAGACTACACTTCAGATCCAGAAGTACTAGGCAAAGATACAGGTGAAGATCTGAGCGATGGCAGAATCACCCTCCCTGTCATTTTGGCTCTTCGTGACTGCAGTGATGATGAAAGAGCAGTGCTTTCAGAAGCTGTTGAGAATAATTCTTTTGAAATTGTAAAAGATTTTATTGAGAAAAAAGACAGTATCAGCAAGTCACTTGAATTTGCCCTTGATGCTGTAAAGAATGCTCAGAATGCCTTGTCTTGCCTTGATGACAACGAGTTTAAAAAAGCTTTAAGTGATCTGGCATTAAAAGCAGCCAAGCGATACAGCTAGGCAGACGCTCTATTGCCGAATAAACTAAAACCCCCGGTGACTAGCCGGGGGTTTTAGTTTTTTTCAGATCCTAATTACTTGTCAGCAAACGGATCATCAAGATAAATTGTCTGATCACGCTCAGGACCTGTTGAAAGGATTGCAACCTTTGCACCAGATAACTCTTCAAGTCTTCTGATGTAGGTACGGGCGTTTACAGGGAGATCTTCCCACTTGGTTACACCAAAGGTTGACTCACTCCAGCCTGGCATTGACTCATATACAGGAGTTACACCTTCATACTCATGAGCAGACAGTGGAGGAAGATCACGCACAGAGCCATCAGCCATCTTGTAGCCGGTACAGATTTTAACCTCATCCATACCATCTAATACGTCAAGCTTCATTAATGCAAGACCGGTTAATGAGTTGATAGTTACAGCGCGACGCATAGCTACAGCATCGTACCAGCCTGTACGACGTGGGCGACCTGTTACGGCGCCAAACTCAGCACCACGCTTACGGATGCCCTCTCCAACTTCGTCATTAAGCTCTGTTGGGTATGGACCACCACCTACACGTGTGGTGTAAACCTTGGCGATACCTAATACGTAATCAATATCTAAAGGACCAGCACCTGAACCTGTTACACATCCGCCTGCTACGGTGTTTGATGATGTAACATATGGATAGGTACCATAATCAATATCAAGGAAAGTACCCTGAGCACCTTCAAAGAGGATCTTCTTGTTTTCTTTGCGACCTTCTGAAAGGATCTCTGATACATCGGCAACCATTGCAAGAATTCTCTCTCTTAAGCCTTCGATGTATGAAAGAACTGACTCATAAGAAACTTCTGGCTCATCATAATAATTCTTAAGCATGAAGTTACGGTAATCAAGCAGGGTCTTCAGACGAACCTTGAAGTTCTCCATGTCATAAAGATCACCTACGCGAACACCACGGCGAGCAACCTTATCCTCATAGCAAGGACCGATACCGCGGCCTGTGGTACCGATTGCATTCTTGCCGCGCAGCTTTTCAGCGCCTCTGTCAATTGCAGGATGAATTGGTAGCAGTAATGAAGCAGCACCTGAGATCTTGATACGGTTTTCAACATCAGGAACACCTGCTCTGTTGAGCTCTTCAATTTCTTCAAATAGAGCACCAGGATTTACTACTACGCCAGAGCCGATTAAGCACAGGCAGCTCTTGTGCAGAATACCTGACGGAACAAGGCGTACAACCACCTTCTTGTCACCAACAACTAATGTATGGCCAGCGTTGTTGCCACCCTGGCTGCGTACGACAATATTAGCTTTAGAAGTTAATAAATCAGCGACTTTACCTTTACCTTCGTCGCCCCATTGTGTGCCAAGCACAATCACATTGTTAGGCATTATTTATTCCTCGTTCTGTCCGGCAAAACATTAAACTGCCAAACGGACATTATACAATTTATTTGCTTTCTTTTCCATTTGAGCTCTTAAAGAACTGGAAAAACTCACTTGAAGGATCTACAACAAGCAGATCTTTGCCTGAAGTTAATGAGTTCTTGTAAGCATCCATTGAACGTAAAAACTCAAACAGCTCTGGGTTCTGGGCATATGCTCTGGCATAAATCTTTACCGCCTCGGCATCTCCTTCACCACGAAGAGTGCGGGCCTGTCGTTCAGCCTCTGCAATCTTTACCACTACTTCTCTGTCAGCATGAGCCTTGATTGCCTCTGCATCCTTTCTACCCTGTGAACGATGAAGTTTTGCTACAGCATCACGCTCTGCACGCATACGCTGATAAATTGAGTTTGAAACCTCTGGAGGCAGATTGATCTGCTTGATTCTGACATCAACAATTCTGATACCTAAAGATTTGGCTGATGTACCAATATCTTTAAGAGCGTTCTGCATAACCTCATCACGCTTTGAAACACTCATCGGAGTTGCATTTATATCTGCTGAATCAAAGCTGTTGTCATCACTGTCATCTTTGCCGTTGTTCTGCCCAGATACAATCTCATGAATAGTAAGTCTACCAATCTGAGAGCGCAGAGAATTGTTGATACGGCGTCTTAAAAGCTCCTCTGCCTGCATCTTGTTGCCACCTGCGGTGGTCAGATAGTAGGTTGCAGCATCTAAAATCTGCCACTTCACATAGGAGTCAATAATAACGTCCTTCTTCTCTGAAGTAACAAATCTGTCAGCAGATGAACTGATAGTCTGAATTCTGATGTCTAAAGGTTTTACCTTGTCCACAAAAGGAAACTTGAAATGAAGGCCTGGCTCTGAAATATTAAGCTGTCCATCTGAATTTCTTACAACCTTGCCAAATCTTGTAACAATGCCTACATTGCCTTCAGTTACAACATACAGACTGTTGAACGCTACAAAAAGGCCAAAGAGAATCACCACCAAAATTAAATTAAATACATTCTTATTCATGATTAGCGGCCTCTTCTGCTGTCCTTACCATAACTGCTGTCACGCTGCAGTGGCGGATAGGTTACCTGTGATGAATTTGTCTGAGTCTGTGACTGTACTGAAGTATCAACCGATGAGTTGTTCTGAGGAACACTCTTCTCCTCTGTTACAATTCTTTCACCGTTATAAGCTGGTACTGGAAGATAGATCACTGGTGATGACTGTTTTGGAAGATCAACAAGAACCTTCTTTGACTTGCCGAAAACTTCCTGCATGGTTTCAAGATAAATACGCTTTCTGGTAATTTCTGGAGCAGCATTGTACTCAGGAAGAACCTTTTCAAAACGTGCAACCTCACCTTCTGCTTTTAAAACCACCTGTGAACGGTAACCTTCAGCCTCCTGACGGATACGCTGCACACTACCTTCAGCCTTTGGAAGCACCTCATTGGCATATGCCTCAGCTTCTCTTTTGAAACGCTGCTCATCTTCTTGTGCAGCAATTGCATCATCAAATGCTTCTTTAACCTGATCAGGAGCTCTTGCTGGCAGGAAGTTGACATCAACAATGGTAAGACCGGTGTTGTATGGAGCAATAATTGATGTTAACAGATCACGGGTGTTCTGACGAACCATCTCACGGCCAGAGGTTAGAATATCATCCATCAGAGTGTGACCTACAACATAACGCAGAGCACTGTCTGTGGCCTCTAAAAGAGTGTTGTCAGGATTTACTACAGAGTAAAGATATTTTACTGGATCTGAAATTCTGTACTGTACGTCCATTTCCACGATAACCACATTCTCATCTTCAGTGAGCATTGTGCCTGAGGACTGTATTGAACGAACCTGCTCAATATCAACTACGTTCACAGTATCAATACCAGAGAACTTCCAGCGCAGACCTGAGTCAACCACGCCATTGATTTTGCCAAAGCGCAGAACGACACCTTTTTCTGCCTCTCGTACGGTATAAAAGCCAGAAAATATGTAAAAGCCCAAAGCTACAACTACAAGCAGTGTAAAGATATTCATTCCCTGTTTTCTGCCGCCGGACTTTCCAAAGCCTCCATTGCTGCGTTTGTCAGAGAACAGTTTCTTTAAAAACTTGAGAGCATCAGAAACAAAATCATTATCAGAACCGTTTGAGGATCTTCCCCATGGATCCTGATCAGTTTTCTTTCTGTCATCATCTGATGAATTATTTGAGCCTGGAGCATTCCAGCCCATAAGATCTTTAATTTTCAGCATAATAGTCAGTCTATAGAGTCAAAATCAAAATCGTTTGTCATCTTCCAAGGTATTTTACCGCCAGTAAAACATCTTGAAAGAGCACCATCTGATCTGCTGTCTATAACAGCTGCATCAGTTTTTTTAATCCTAAGATCAAGTGTGATCTTGCCTGAATCACTGTATTGTTCACTCTGAACAGTTTTTCCTGCATACAAAAGACTTCTGAGTTTTCCGTCACAGGAACCAAGTTCTACTGAGAACTCTAAGAGATCATCACTTAATAGTTCACTTACAGCCTTTTTGAGGTTATCTATTCCAAAGCCTGTCTTGGCACTTATGTAAACTCTTACAGGCGTACCATTGTCATCACGGACAATTTCATTTGCAGAATTTTCAATAAGATCAGATTTATTATATACCAACAGAGTCGGATTCTCGCCAGCTCCTACCTGCGATAAAACCGCATTTACCGCTTCAATATTCTGTTCTAGATGCTCATCTGAGGCATCCACAATGTGCAAGAGCAGATCAGCTTTTGCTGTTTCCTCTAAAGTACCTCTGAAAGCTGCTACCAGATCATGCGGAAGATGTCTTATAAAACCTACGGTATCTGCAAATACAGCCTTTCCGACAACATCAAGAACGACTGTTCTAAGTGTTGGGTCAAGTGTCGCAAAAAGCTGATTGGCCGCATATACGTCAGATTTGGTCAGAAGATTAAAGAGAGTTGACTTGCCAGCGTTGGTATAACCTACAAAAGACACTAATGGTACAGCGTTTCGCTCGCGTTTGCTACGGTTCTGTCCTCGCCTCTTTGCAACCTCATCAAGCTCTTTTTTTATGGCGGCAATACGATCTTTTAAGGCACGGCGGTCAAGCTCTATTTGGGTTTCACCAGGACCACCTCTTAAACCGAAACCACCCTTCTGTCTTTCTAGATGAGTCCAGCCTCTTACAAGTCTTGCCTGCTCATACTGTAGCTGCGCCAGTTCAACCTGAAGTTTACCTTCATAGGTTCTGGCTCTCTGAGCAAAAATATTCAGAATAAGAGCAACTCTGTCCATTACTCTTACTTTAAAAACTTTTTCGAGATTTCTCTCCTGGGCAGGAGTAAGTTTGTTGTTGAAAATTACTGTGTCAGCTTCATACGCCGCCACAGCATCAGCGATCTCTTCAACCTTGCCTGATCCCACAAAGGTTGCAGGATCTGGAGATTCTCTTTTGCAGCTTATGGTATGACAAACCTCGCTTCCGGCAGACTGTGCCAGAAGGACAAGCTCTTGGAGGTCTTCCTGTGACTGGAGTTGAGGCAGCTCCACATGCACAAGGAGAGTCAGACCTAAGGTTTCAAACTCTGACTCAGGCATATAGGCGGTCTTGAACTTCCAAAATACTGTTATTCAGGCTGTGATGGTTCGTCTGATGAACCTTCAGAATCATCAGTTGGAATGTTTACAGCATGTGCAGGAACAATAGTAGAAATTGCATGCTTATAAACCATCTGGCTGACCTGGTTTTTTAATAAAACAACGAACTGGTCGAAAGACTCAACCTGTCCCTGAAGTTTAATTCCGTTTACAAGATAAATTGATACAACGATGTGCTCTTTACGTAGAGCATTTAAGAATGGATCCTGTAGCGACTGCATCTTAGCCATTTTCATTCCCTTATTATTGTTATGGACGGGCAAGCTGTTAAGTAGACAGTGGAATATACCTCTGCGGGTATTAAAACCGTCACCATGAAGCTATCGTCATAGCCACAAAAAAAATAAAAAAACCGGTACGAAGTAGAACTTCACTTACATTGTAACAATAAAACAGCATGTTTTATTATAAATAAGATAAAAATCTCAGATTTTTGAGCAATGTTAATTAATTTGCGCATTCATCTGATCAATCTGACGACGAAGTTCCCTTACTGTGCTCTCTAAAGTATCTTTAATGTGCAGATCATTTTTGTAAATCTGATAAAGATTTTTTGATACTACAGTCCACACTGGATATACCTGAGGAACAGATGGCATCAGCTCTCCGTACTTAAGCTGCTCAATAAAGCCCTTGGCTAAAGGATCATCAACAATAACCGGATCATTCATTTCCTTTTGGGTTGCAGGAAGATCTCTTGTAATACGGTAACGTTCAATTACGTATTTTTCCTGAGAAAGGAACTTAGCAAATTTGACTGCAGCATCGTAATTCTGAGACCACTGAGGTACAACGTAACCTCGAACACCGATAAAGCTCTTCATGTGCTCGCCATTGAAAAGTATCGGCAGATCAGCGACACCAATATCAATACCTGATCTTAGGAATTTATCAGTATCCCAAGAGCCTGCTATCACAGCAGAGATATTGCCTTTAGTAAAGAGATCAACAAGATTTGCCATGCCACCTGAACCTTCAGTTGCAGAAGGGAACAGATTTGCATTATAGAATTTCTTCATGTCAGCAACTGCGTTGGCTACCCCCTGACTGTCAAGTCCGATATCCTTGACATCATACTTGCCTTGAGAGTCTTTCTTGAAAAGGTAAGCTCCATATGGAGCCATAGCCCCATATGCATAGTAGAATTCATCAAATTTGGCAATCAGACCATAACTGTCTATTCTGCGACGTTCAACAGAATAATCATAAAACTCAGCTAAAGTCTTGTAAGGTCTCTGCATCATTTTTTTGTTGTAGAAAAGACCTATTGTTTCTGTTGATTTTGGTAGCATGTAGATCCGATTGTTGTAGGTCGCAGCTTCAATTGCACCCTCTGTGTATCTAGATTTTTCCTTATCAGTCATGTAGATAGGTGTGATCATGCCTTCACTTACGGCATTACCAATCTGATCGTGAGGAATAGCTACAAGATCAGGACACTGACCGATAGGACCATCAAGACGCAGTCTCTCAAGAGCATACACATGACGCATTTCTTCAATTCTGACTTTAATACCGGTCTGAACATAAAAGTCATTGGCGGCCCTTTCTATACCTCGACCTTTACCGATATCTTCCCAAACGACAATCTCGTTCGCCACACAGCAGGAACTTACAAAACAAACAGAGAGTCCTGCAATGATCTGTTTTAATCTCACTTTACGCCAACCAAATTCTACTTATTGTCTACTAATAGTTATTTAGTTGAAAGTATATATGGCAAAAGGGCTTCAAACAACAGTCAAATTTCAATATGTGATCATAGTATCTCAAGGCGACACAATAAGTGTTTTCTACTATCTGATAACTATCATTAATTGCTAGCAAAACAACAAGTTAAAGACGGTTATAAGTGAATTTTATCCAAATACAACTTTAATTATATGCCAGTCAAATTCTGTAACCGTTTACCTGTTTTCTTTATTATCCAACTTCACCTACCTCGCAAAAGATGTAATCAATCTCACACTTTTTTTACAGTTTGAATCACATTCTGAATCTGATTGCAAAGTAGAATTAAACAAAATCAAAAAATAACGTATCTCTAACAGAAATCTCTCCTCCTTTAAGAGAAGAGATAATATGCATAACGGTGTAAAACACTATGCAATTTTAAAGGTTGATACCATTTTCAGAAGTGAAGAGATTTCATTGCCAGAATCCTTAAGGTCACTGTTGATTTCATCAATAGATGAGGCAAGGACTTTTGAACCATCAGTGATTCCCTTCATATTGGATGAGATTTCACTGGTGGCTGTTGTCTGCTGTT
>JBJEWY010000016.1:0-15399 GCA_051885305.1 Succinivibrio sp.
TTCCGAAGAAACAGATCAAAGATTAGTAACTATGATCTGCGGAGTTTAGGATAAAAGGCAGGATTTTTGATGACGCATATAAAGAAAAAGTCCGCATCAGCGGACCTTTTCGTTAGCATCTTGCAAGAAATTATTTCTTGTAACGACGAGCTAAGTTGTCTAAACGCTCGTTAGCACGTGCAGCGTCTGACTTAACGAAAGCAACGTCATTTGCTAACTTTGACTGCTGAGCCTTTAAAGCGTCAACGTCAGCAGCAATAGCGTCGATCTTTGCCTCTAAAGCTGAGGTGTTAGCGCAACCAACTAATACTGAAGAACCTAAAGCAACAACAGCTAAAGTAGCCTGAAACTTATTCATTTTTATCTCCAAAAACTGTTTAAACAGATAAACTTAGGGACAACCAAACATTGATTCATCCCCTGAACAATGCTCATTATAGTAGCATTTTTTACAAATGGCACATTTATTTCAATTTTTTTTCAAAAATTATTTTCATGCGCCCTATCAACAGGTCATGAAGGATCAAAAAAGATGAATAACCTCTTGATTTCTCAATAATATCATAACTCTATTAGATCGGACTTAGCCTGAAAAATTGTGGTTACTTATTTTCATTAAACAAAAATTATCAGGGTCAATCAGACCTATCTGCACCCAAAATGATGCCAAGTCATCAAGAAATAGAAGGATAAAATCAGACTTTTTTCTGTTTGATCAAATCCTGCAATGCAGATCGTTTACTGCTTCGCTTAACAGATGAAATGCTCTGGCATCAGGACATTTTGGACCTTCACTTTGAAGATGCTCTCCTGTAAGGTAGAGTTTCTTTATACCGGCACCTGATGCTGCCTCAAGATCACTTGCGTGATCTCCAAACATTACTGAAGAACTCAGATCGATATCAAGATCTGTTGCAGCTTTAAAAAACATCCCACTTTTGGGTTTTCTGCATTCACAGACTCTACGGTATCTTTCTAATGGGGCTTCAGGATGATGGGGACAGAAGTATACTTCGTCAAATGAAGCATCATACAATGCAAGATTCTGCTGCATGAATGATGTAACTTTAAAAAAATCAGCTTCGGTGTATTTACCTCTTGCTATACCTGACTGATTGGTTACAAGTACTAAAAGATATCCGCTGTCTCTTAATTTTTTCAAAGATTCAGGGACATCTTTTATGATGTCGAAATTCTCGATCTTTCCGACAAAGCCATAATCAATATTGATAACTCCGTCTCGATCGAAAAAAGCGGCTTTTCTCACTATGACAGTTCTCTGATTTTGGCAGGATCAAGTTCAATATCTTTAGAGTTAACTACTGATATTCCCTTTGATAAAACCTCGGATGCAATTGCTTTGGCCTCAGTCATTGAATGCAGATCGCATGAACCGCACTGAAACTTGTTTGAAGCAGGAACCTTAGTATCATCAGACAATGCTGCAATATCCTCCATTGAGGCTTTAAAAGCAGCCTGAACCTTGGTAGCATCAGCCTTACCGATAAGGCTCATGTAAAAACCAGTCTTACATCCCATAGGAGAGATATCAATAATCTCCAACTCACCTTTAACATTGAGATGATCACGCATGAAGCCAGCAAAGAAGTGTTCAAAAGTATGAATTCCCTTCTCTGGCATGGTGCCACAGTTTGGCTTCTTGATACGCAAATCCCAGACTTCTATCTCATCATTGTGAGGAGTTGACATTACTTTTGCCAGTCTTACAGATGGAGCAGGCATGATGGTATGATCAACTAAAAAGCTGTCAATTAAAGGCATTTGATTTTTCCTGAATTAGTACAGATTGCATTTCTGCAACTGATATTTATATTTAGCAGCCCTGGTTGCCACCTTTCTGGCGACATTCATGAGCCAGTCCTTTTTGAGGTAAGAGCGCTTCCTATAACCGCCCCAGCCCTCATGATAATTCAAATACTGATCGTATGCATCATTAAATTGCACGCCATTGATTTTTTTGGTCTTGGTCATGTACCAGCCTATGAAATCTAGGGAATCAGCAAAGTTTGATCTGGATGAAAAGATTGATCCTGCATCAGAAGTGTAATCATCCCAGACAGGATCCTGTGCCTGAGCATAACCGTAGGCGGAACTTCCTCTACCGTATGGAATGAACAGGAACCAGCGCATTGGAGGCTGAGCATCAGCTCTAAACCCTGATTCCTGAGCCATGATTGACATGGCCACGTTAATTGGAACACCGTATTTGCGGTGAACATCATGAGCAGCAGAATACCAGCTATCTTTCTCTTGAAAGATAGAACAAAGATTCTCCGGGTTTGAAGGAGGGGTTGTTGTACAACCAGTCACTAGAAACAGACTGAAGATTAAAGCGCCAAGTCCTTTTACTGAAAGGATATTTTTCATAAGCTTAAATTGCGTCGTCGCCTTCTTCACCGGTACGGATTCTGATCACGCGCTCAACATCTGACACGAAGATCTTGCCATCACCGATTTTACCAGTATGGGCTCCCTCAGTAATTGCTTCGATGCAGGTCTCCACATCCTCATCTTTTACTACGAGTTCAATTTTTGCCTTTGGCAGGAAATCAACTACGTATTCAGCACCTCTGTATAATTCAGTATGACCTTTCTGCCGGCCAAAGCCCTTTACCTCTGATACAGTCATACCAGAAATACCTTTTGAGCTTAGTGCCTCACGAACATCATCAAGTTTGAATGGTTTAATAATTGCGGAAATCTTTTTCATGGTACATACCTGCAGTAGTTATAAAATTACTGTGCATATGATACCACTGAATCCAATTTTTTAAGGTAAAGGCTGGCATTTTTTTGGCACAAATCAATCAATAGCGCATTTAAATGCGATTTTTATGAACTATGGCTAACTTTTCCTGGCGCTGATTTTTTCAGAAAAAAATAAAAAAAGATCTGATTTCAGCGTTTATGATGAATTACTGCAGTTAAAGAGTAAAGAACAGTCAAAAATTCTGATTCGCATCTTTTAGATGTTATCTACTCGCTTAATATTGCTTTTTTACAGTTGCCGTCTTAAATTAAAAGCATATATATTTATCATCTGAGGTATCAAAGCGTTATGCCCAAAAAACTTGATCAGGCAAACTCAAATTCAAAACTTTTAAGGCTTTACATTACTCTTATAAGTTCTCCTAAAAAGCTGTCTACCTCAGAGATTACAGAAAAACTGAACTGCTCTAAACAGACTGTTTCAAGACTTGTTGAAGCCATCAACAAGGAGTTGAACAACTGCATCAGTATCGAAACAAAAGGTGCTACAAAATACTATTCAATTGAGCACTACGCATCTGGGCTTTACGAGCCATTAGACATACAGGGACTTGCTCTTATGCTCATGTGTACGGACGTTGCCAGCGGAATTCTTACAGAGGAGGAGCGCAGTCTCCTCAATCAGACAATTCTCAAAGCAAAAGCCTATCTTCCAAGAGCAGATAAAAACAAAAATCTTGACGGACATGAGCTCTTACACATAAGAAAAGGATTTATTCGCTATGACAACTTCAGTGAGGTCATAGAGAAGCTGAGATACTGCATCAACAACAGACTCTGCTGCACAATTCACTACAAGAAGCTACAGCGTACAGAACCTTTAGAATATACATTTGCACCTCATAAGATTCTGATGTTCAAAGATGTACTTTATGTATCAGGTTACATAGTCGAGGCATCAGGAATTGCCTGTAAAAAGCTATACAGTACCCAAACAAATTTCTGTGTTCACCGAATCACTGATATCAGACAGCTTGAAACCTCAAGCCAGTATCTTGAATATAACGACTCCCAAAACGGATATTTCGGAATGATGAAAAATGAGCCTTTGAAGGTATCAATACGTTTTGACGGCTCTGTTGAAAACTACATTACCGATCGTATCTGGAGTGACGATCAGAAATTTGAATACCTAGATGACGGCAGTTTTATTCTGACATTAACAGTTCAAAGCACCCCCGAACTGATTTCCTTTGTTTTAAGTTTTGGGGACAAGGCAGAAATACTCTTTCCTGAAACACTAAGAAATGAAGTGAAAGAAACCGCTGCAAAAATGATTTCATTATATTCTGACGGTAAGTCTCCAGCAGAAGAATAATTTTCAAAATACTTTTTGAGACCTTCCCATAGAAGGCCTCTTCCTAAGCAATCTAAAAGATTTCCTTCATATAGTATTCAAAATGGCAGCAGTTTTGTGATCTTCAGAAATTAAGTCATTAATCTGACATTGGAATTTCAGTTTCATTATCACCTCCTGCAATCTATCCGAAATTTGACGCTTTTTTTAGCATCAGATTTAGTATTAATAACTATTAATCTTATTAATCAACATGATAGCCATCATTTATGGTTCTGGCACAGCAATTGCATTTTGTAATTCAGTCAGAAAACAAAAAACAATTATGGAGATTTAATTATGAGAAACGAAACAACATCAGCAGCAACCAGAACTTTAAATACCATCATGATGTGGCTTTTCTGTCTTACAGTGATCATGCTGATTATTCCTTGGCAGTCAGTTTCAGCAGAAATAGCAGGTCACATCAATTCAAACAGAATCATGCTGTATTTTGCTCTCATAATTGAAATTTCAAATTTCATTGCTCAGGCAATTTCACATGTATTCAACTCAATTACACAGAAAAACTACAACCGCAGACTTATTGAGAGAATTTCAAAAGCTGTTGAGGAATTAGACTTTGCTGAAAAAGCCCTGTTAAGAGAGTATGTTCTTCAGCGTCGTTCAGTTCTTACTCTGCCTGTATTAGAACCAACAGTTCGTAATCTCATCGATGAGGGAGTACTCAAGATTGTAAATGTTGTAGATAATGAAGAAAAAACAGCTGACATCATTATCTCAAAAGAGGCTCGTCCATATATCACCTACAAAGCTATCGGTCTTACCTTAGGCAAGATGACTGAAGATCAGGTAAATCAGATCATGAGCTCACGTCCTGATTATGCCCGTCAGAAGAAAGTTGTACAGCAGAACAGAGTATTTGTAGGCTCTCGCTCAGTAAATCAGCTCTACAGAAGCCCTGCTGCTGATGAAAAAGAAGACGAAAACACAGTAGCTAATACTGCAGCCTAATACAGAATCAACTCCATAATGTCAAAGATCCTCCTAGTGAGGATCTTTTTTTATCTTAAGATTCAAAAAAAATTTAGCTTTAATAAAAAAAAATCCCCAAATTTTACTCTGAGGATTATGTTAAGAAACTTATATGAACTACAAGATTAGTACTCAATAGAGCTCATCTTTGCAAGCTTGTTACGGTCATGCCATGCCTGAATATAACGGCGAGTACCGGTTCTTCCGCGAGATGAGATTGAAGAGGTAATTGCGTAATCACCCTTGTAGTGAACACCATCTAAAAGTTCACCTGGAGTTACACCAGTTGCAGCAAAGAAACACTGATCAGTCTTTACCAGATCATCAACATCACGGATAGCCTTCAAGTCAAAACCATCCTTAATGATAGCCTCGCGCTCATCCTCAGTCTTTGGAGCCAGTCTTGTCAGCATCTGACCACCAGTACCCTTGATGGCACAGGCTGTTACAACAGCCTCAGGAGTACCACCGATACCTACTAGAAAATCGATATCTGCTGTTGGGTCAATTGCCATTAAAGCACCTGCAATATCACCATCAGAGTGAACCATTACTCTGGCACCTGCGGCATGAATATCGTTGATAAGTTTTTCATGACGAGGTTTATCAAGGACAAATACATTAAGCTCGCCTACTTTCTTGCCTAATGCCTTGGCAACCTTTTCAAGGTTATCTTTAATTGGAGCATCAAGATCAATTACGTTGGCAGCCTCAGGACCTACAGCCATTTTTTCACAGTAATAGCTGTGACCTGGATTAAACATAGTACCCTTCAGTGCAATACCAACAGCTGCAATACCATTTGGTCTGCCACCTGCAACACAGGAGGTACCATCAATAGGATCTACTGCAATATCAAACTCAAGGCCATCACCAAAACCAACATGCTCACCAGTATAAAGCATAGGAGCCTCATCCTTTTCACCCTCTCCAATAACGATGGTTCCCTGAATATGCAGACTCTGGAAGGCAATTCTCATAGCATCTACAGCGGCGCGATCAACTAATTCCTTATCACCTAGACCTACAAAACGGGCTGATGCCAAGGCTGCGGCCTCTGTTACTCTTACTAAATCGAGAGCAATATTCTTGTCTGCTAAATGTTGTTGCATGATAACCTCATCTGGAAATATGTAAGTGCAGTTTTATGTGCGTATGATACACCGCACAGAACTAAAAACCTAAAAATATTTCGATTTTTATCTGCTTTTATGAGGTGAAAGATGAAAAATACACAAGATCTGAAAGAAAAACTCTTTCAGATCTGAAAAGTGACTATTTTGGCGGTAATTGAGCAGGAGCTGACGAATCATCAGGAATTGAGATACAGAAAGTTGTACCTTCTCCTAATTTTGATTTGACTTCGATAGTACCAGAACACTCTTCAACTATGTGCTTGACGATAGTAAGACCAAGTCCAGTACTGTCACGGCTAGAATGGCTTCTGTCCACACAGAAAAATCTCTCAAAGATCCTTTCAATATCATCATCAGGAATTCCGATACCAGTATCTGAAACTCTTATCTCAATGTTCTTTGAGTCTTTCTTTATCAGAATATAAACCTTGCCGTGCTCTCTGTTGTACTTGATGGCATTATCAATAAGATTGTTCAAAATCTCACTCATGTACCGTCTTACAAAATAAACCTCAAGGTTGTCAGGACAATCCAAAGCTAAAGTAACATCACACCTTAAGGCCTTGTCTTTGAGATTGTCGACAATTCCCATGGCAAGATTTTTAAGATTGACGCTCTCTTTGGTATTTTTAACCCCAGATTCAATTCTTGATAGGAACATGATGTCATTTATCATGTTAAGAAGAGACTGTCCCTCTTCACGGATCCTGGTACCGAATTTTGCCAGATCGTCTTTTTTGACGATTCCGTTTTCAATAAGTTCAGCTCTGCCAATAATTGACTGCAGTGGAGTTTTAAGTTCATGAGAGACGTTGGCAGCAAATTCCTGACGCTGCTTCTGTAAAGCTCTTGCCTTTGTCACATCCACAAAAAGCATTACAAAACCGATAAGCCTGCCATCAGATTCAATCTTGTTGAAAATAAGATTGTAAAAACGGCCTGAAATCTCCACATCCTTCTTAAAGCTTTCTATACTCTCGCGCTCTTCATAGAGCCTGCAGAACAAAGGATTGTTATCAACAGCAAGTAAGGATACCCCCTCACAGTCCTGTCTTATGTCAAAAATCTTTCTTGCTGACTCATTTAAGGTAATAACTTCCCATTTCTTGTTTAAAAGAATAATGGCCTCTGAAAGACGAGATGTCATTACACTTATCTGACTGTTAGCTGCTGTTACCTTGCGTAAAAGTTTTTTGATTCTACGTCGGTGCGATATGAGTCGGTCAACTAATGGTCTTAATTCCTCGTAAATCTCCCCCTCTTCTGGAGCCTTTAAGTCAATATTATTGATAGGATTTACGATTGACTCTGAAATTCTGTGCGCAAGAAACAGAGATACCACCACAGCAAGCGCTAAGATCATAAGAATATGCAGACCAAGTGACTTTGTCTCAGCAAAAGTATTGTCTACAGTATAGGCACATCTTAGAACATCACCTGATTTTAATCTCTTGGCAATATAGACGGTTCTTTTGCCTAATGTCTCAGAGTATCTAAATACCCTACTCTGACCTTTTTTTAAGGCCTGTATGAATTCTTCACGGTCAGCGTGATTTGCAAGATGATCATCTTTTATTACTGAATCAAAGAAAACCTGCCCCGTAGGATGAATAAGATTCACACGGTAAGGGCCAATCTTTAGAAGATTAAGATCAGCATCTGCGTTTTCATTCAGATATGTGCTTAAATTGTCAGTAAAGTTTTTTAGAATCGCGCTGTCGTTTTTAATTGAAAGGTAATAACTGATGACCAGTGACATGCCAAGGCCCATCACCAGCATCAGAATTGTCATGAAGAATACTGACCGAAAGATTCTTGAGTTCATGAGTCTGCCTTGTAGCCGATACCACGAACAGTCTGAATCACATGATCTAAACTGCCCAGTTTTGCTCTTAAGGAACGCACATGAACATCAACAGTTCTGTTCTCTCCGTCATAATCAATACCCCAGATGATGTTTAAAAGATCATCTCTGCTGTAAACACGTCCTGGGTGCTTGATTAAAAGATGCAGAAGTTCAAATTCCTTGAGGGACAGATCAAGCTTCTGCCCTGAAATCTTCACACTGTGACGGGTTGGGTCAATTTCAATATCCTGGAAGCTTACTACCTGAGAAGAATCATCAGAACTTGAGGCACGCCTTAAAATCGCCTTAATTCTTGCCACCATTTCCATCATGGAAAACGGCTTGGTCATATAATCGTCAGCACCTAAATCAAGTGCCTTGATCTTCTCATACTCAGCCCCACGGGCTGTAGCGATAATAACTGGGATCTTGGCTGTTTTAGGATTGTTTCTCAGTCTTTTTAAAACATCGGTTCCACTCAGATCAGGCAGCATTACATCCAACACAACCAGATCTGGGAGCTTCTTTGAGACAGCCTCGAAAAAACTCTTGGCGTCATAAAAGCCCTCGCACTCAAAATTCATTGAGCCTAAGGTATACAGCTCAAGTTCCCGGATATCAGCATCATCCTCAAGACAATAGATCATTTTTACTCCTGGTCGGTTAACTTACCGCTAAGCATGTACAAAGTGCATTTTGCCACATTAACAGAATGATCTCCAATGCGCTCTAAATACTTTGCAATCATCAGCACATCTAAAGGCAGATTGGGATCACTATCCTTTGAACTTCTGATCTCCCGTATCAGAGACTGTTTTACCAGATAAAAATACTTGTCAACAACACTGTCGTGTCTTATGACCTCATGTGCCAGATTCTCATCTTTTTTGGCAAATGATTCCACACTCTTCTTGACCATGGTAATGGCTTCAGAACTCATGTTGTCAATTAAAAGAAGTTCCTCACCTTGGTGGTCAAAATTGAAGTTTGAGATAAGTTCTGCAATGGCAATTGACTGAGTGCCAATTCGCTCAACATCAGCAATAAGTTTTAAGGTTGCAGAAATCATCAGCATGTCACGGGCAACGGGCTGCTGTCTTAGCATGGTTTTAATGCACAGTCCCTCAAGTTCACGTGCCCTTGCTGAAATATCATAATCATTGCGATAGATCTCAAGAGCCTTTGCCTTGTCATGCTCTTTAAAAGCTGTGAAGGCATTGTTCAGGCTGTTTTCACAGGCTGATGACATTAAAACCATACCGCTTGAAATACTACGTAAAAGTTCATCTAACTGATTGCGCATACTACCCTCCTTTTTAGCCAAAGCGTCCTGTTACATAATCTTCACAGCGTTTGTCTTTAGGCTTGGTAAAGATGTTGTCGGTGCTATCCATTTCTATCAAGTCTCCTAAGAGGAAGAATGCTGTCTTGTCAGAAATTCTAAGAGCCTGCTGCATATTGTGAGTAACGATAATAATGGTGTACTTCTTTTTAAGTTCACAGGTCAGTTCCTCAATCTTTCCTGTAGATATAGGATCAAGTGCAGAAGTAGGTTCATCCATTAAAAGAACCTCAGGTTCAACAGCTAAAGCTCTGGCAATGCACAGACGTTGCTGCTGGCCACCTGATAAACCTAAAGCTGATGACTTGAGTCTGTCTTTTACCTCATCAAAGATTGCTGCTTTTCTCAGGCTGTCCTCAACAATGTCATCGAGCATTGAACGGTTTTTGATACCGTGAATTCTTGGACCATAAGCAATGTTGTCATAAATTGACATTGCAAATGGATTAGGTTTCTGGAAAACCATACCAACGCTCTTTCTTAAATTTGAAACGCTGATCCTTGAATTTACAAGTTCCATATCCTTATAGAGGATTGATCCTTCAAGACGAACCCCTTCAATAAGATCGTTCATACGGTTTAAGCAACGCAGAAATGTTGATTTGCCACAGCCTGAAGGACCAATCAGTGCTGTCACTTCATGAGCGTTTATCTGCATATTGATGTTATGAAGAGCGTGGTTGTTACCATAATAGAGATTAAAGTTTTTAACTGTAATTAAAGGTGACATCAGACGTACCTCTTGGATTTGATCTTTTTAGACAATCTGCTGGCTGTAAAATTGATTAGAAGGCTCATTAAAAGCATGATGGCTGCAATTACAAAGGCAACATCAAATCTGCCCTGTTCTTTTGCATAAACATATAAAGCCACGGTCAGGGTTGAGCCTGATGATGACATCGCATCAAAAAATCCGTTTAATTTATGAGCAAAGCCAGCGGTAAACAGCAGAGCTGCAGACTCGCCAAGCATACGGCCGACAGCTAGAATACAGCCAGTTACAATACCGTCTATGCAGCATGGCAGAACCACAGTGCGAATGGCATACCATTTGTTGGCACCTAAACCAAATGCACCTTCACGGAATGAAAGCGGTACCGACTCAATACTTTCCTGGGTAGTTCTGATAATGGTTGGAAGGTTCATGATTGTAAGAGTCAGAGCACCGGCTAAAAGTGATGTTTTAAGGCCGAAATACTGACAGAAGATCAGCATACCCACAAGACCATAAATAATGGATGGAATACCTGCTAAAGCTTCAATTGCATATTCAATGGCATTTTTTACCTTAAAATTCTTTGCATACTCTGACAGATATACAGCAGCACCTACACCCAAAGGCAATACAAAGCACAGTGTTGCCACCACTATATAGATGGTATTTAGAATATCTGGGAGTACACCTATTGTGTCATTGATATAACTTGGCTTGGTTGAAAGGATCTGCCATGACACATAAGGAACAGCCTTTACAAGCACGTATACAATAATAAAACCCACAACGGCTACTGTGACAGCACAGGCGATTGCGGCGCATGTCAGCATAAAGGCAGAGTAAATCCTTCTTTTGGTTCTGTTTTTCATGAGGATTTTCCTTTCTTTTTAAGCACGATATTCAAAAGTGCATTGATAAGCATGATAAAGATGAACAGTACCAGAGCAATTGAGAATAGAGCCTGTCTCTGAAGACCAGCTGAATAAGACATTTCTGATGCCACTGCAGTGGTCAGGAATCGTACTGATTCAAAAATACCCGGCATGTTGGCTACGTTACCTGCAACCATCATTACCGCCATTGCCTCACCTATGGCTCTGCCGACACCTAATACGACAGCCACACCAATACCGCGACGCGCAGCAGGAACTGTAACCTTATAGACGGTTTCAATTTTGTTGGCGCCTAATGCTAGAGAGCCTAATTCATACTCTTCAGGTACAGCTTCTATGGCATTTGTTGCAACCTTGATAATTGAAGGCAGGATCATTACAGATAAAACCAAAATTGCAGCAAGCAGTGATGATCCATCTGGCACATCAAAGATGTAGCTTATTGATGGAACAAGGACCAGCATACCGATAAAACCAAAGACTACAGATGGAATACCCGCCAGAAGATCTACTGTGGATTCAACAAACCTCTTCAGTTTTAAAGGTGCAAATTTTGCTAGATATACAGAGCAGAAGAAACCTAGTGGAAGACCAATCAGCAGTGCTCCGAAAGTACCGTACACAGAGGTGAGTATAAACGGCATGATACCGAATAAAGGCTCATCTGCTGTCGATGCCCATTTGGTTCCAAAGATAAAATCTATAAAACCGATTTCACATATTGCAGGAATACCAGATGCAATAAGGTACAGGCAGATCACTGCAACAAATACGATATTTAGATATCCAAGAACTGTAAATACAATTCTTGCAATCCTATCTGAACATTCTTGATGATTTAATAATTTCATATAAAAAAGCAGGGACAAGTCCCTGCCTCATATTAATTAACTACTTGTTGGCTGGAACAACGCCGGCTTTTTCAATTAAAGGCATAGACTCTTTTGACAGAGCAAAGTCTAAGAATGCCTGAGCGTCAGCAGTTGGCTTTTCAGTCTTTGAGGTTACAAAAACGAATGGACGCTGTAACTGGTAGCTCTTGTCAAGAACAGTAGCTTCATCAGCCTTTACGCCGTTGAATGTTAAAGCCTTTACGCTTTCTTTTACTGCAGATAATGATGCATAACCAATTGCGTTAGGATTCTGTGAAACAGTGGTAATAACATCACCTGTTGAAGTTAACTCCTGACGGTATTTGCACTTATCTTTGGTACCGGTTACTGACTCAAAACCGTCACGGGTACCAGAACCTGCTTCACGACCGATTAAAACTACAGGAGCATCAGCACCGCCAAGTTCCTTCCAATTTGAAATCTTACCAGAGTAAAGATCTTTTACCTGCTCGGTTGTTAAATCATTGATTGCGTTAGCATGGTTAACAACCAGTACAATTGCATCATAGGCAATATCAATCTGGTTTAAGGTTTTTGCTTCTTCATTCTTGAGTGAACGTGATGATAAACCGATATCAGCACGGCCTTCTTTTACAGCTGCAATGCCTGAACCTGAACCTGTTGGGTTGTAGGTAACATCAATACCATTGCCGTCGAAAGACTCAATTAAGATACCCATAACCTTTTCCATTGAGGTTGAGCCATCGGTAATAACAGAGCCTGCGTTAGCTGTATAAGATGTGAAACCAATACCTGCAGCAAGTAAGGCTGCAAAAACTGTTTTGTGTAATTTCATTTCTATCTCCAAGATTTTTTCCACGATCTAAAGGTAACAATGCTTTGTTAAGTGACTCATTTAACATTGTTAAGAAAAGGTAAATTGAAAAAATTATTCGTTAAAAATGCTGATTTTTTAAGGAAGTATCTGATTACTTAAGTAATTTTGGAGATTTTTTATAATCTTATCTAAAGACTTTTGAGGATTTTTTAATTTGAGAAAACTAAAAGATCGTTTTGTGTAAATTAAGAGACGTTTTTTTGAGAGTTTTACGAATAAGAAATTTAATTTTATGCTGCCCATAAAAAATAATAGCAGACATCCTGTCTGCTACTTAACTCGTATGAGCCTTTGTGTTTTCTGTAACCTTTCTTCATAGCTTTTTTGCGATCAGTAAAGATCTGAGCCTTATTGAACTGCAGTGAATACTCCTGCACAAAATTTCGTTTTTTAATTTTCATATAACACTCCATTTATATCAAAAACTTTACAGCAATAACTTTACTCAGAATTTTTATAAGATCAAGTTTAAATCCCTCACAAAGTGAGGGATTAACCGTTTTATTCAAGGCTAAATACAGCAACACCACCTGGATTTATCACAGAGTTTTCATATTTATGAGAAAACAGAATATGCGCCTTTTCATTAAGTGTCAAAGATGAATTACCAGCATTGAATACAACCTTGATCTTGGCCTTATCAAGAACATATGAAACAGCTCTGTCACCTTCAATTTCATATTTTATCTGCGATCTGTTGATATCAAGGTGATTCAGGCGAATTGCAATCAGAGCTTTTACAAGATTCATGTAATCATCACACTCGCCTTTTTCGATCTTATCCCATGGCATGCACTTTCTGTTATAGGGATCATTTTCTCCATCAATACCAGCCTCAGTACCATAATAGATACATGGTGAACCTGGCATTGTCAGAAGAATTGCAAGCTGCTGCACAAAGGCATCATAGCTTCCACATCTTGTTAGAATTCTTTCTACATCATGACTGTCTAGAAGATTAAAGACTACCCTGTTTACCTGATTTTGGTACATGCTATAACAGTAATTCATCTTGAAGATGAAATCGGCAGCTGTAAGTTCACGGTCTACAAAGAAGTTGGTAACTGACTGCATGAAAGGATAGTTCATGACTGAATCATATTCATCTCCTAAAAGATAGGTTGAAGAATCAAGCCAGATCTCTCCTAGTAAAAACAGATCTTTCTTCTCGTATCTTAAATTCCGTCTCAAATATTTGATAAAGGAATGAGAAATCTCATTTCCCACATCAAATCTGATACCATCAATATCCCAGATCTTGATCCAGTTTTTGCAGACCATTAAAAAGTATTCCATGACTTCTTTATTATTGGTATTAAGCTTTGGCATTTCATCTACGAAAGCAAAAGTATAGTATCTACCATCTCTGGTGTTGCCTTTTTTGGCAAAGTCATCAGAGTTAATGTAATACCAGTTCCAGAAACGTGATTTTCTACCTTTTTTAACCACATCCTGCCAAGCAAAGAAGTCTCGTCCTGAATGATTGAATACAGCATCAATCATTACTTTTATTCCAAGAGAGTGGGCCTTTTCCACAAGATAGGCAAATTCCTGATTAGTACCAAATGCAGGATCTACATTAAGATAATCATTTATGTTGTACTTGTGATTCTGGGTAGCGCTGAAAATTGGATTAAAGTAGATTCCGTTTACACCAAGCCCCTTTAGATACTCAAGTTTTGAGGTAACACCTGCGATATTGCCGCCATACAAAACCTCACGGCTGATTTTTGAATCATCCGCCCAGTCAGCAAGCTTAGGATCGTGTTTTCTGGATACTCTGCAAAATCTCTCAGGGAATATCTGATACCACACTGTATCCTCAACCCAATCAGGGTGAGCATTGATATCAGAATCATTCATCCAGCCAAACTTGAAAAAGTGCTTGATCACTTTAGGTTTTGAGAAGATGGATTTATCATAAATACCGTCCTCAAATACATACTTGGTTTCACTTCCGTCACTTATCTCAAAGTAGTACTGAACTCTTTTGTATTTAGGTTTCAGAATAACCGAATAAATGTATTCATTCTTAAGCTCAAATGCCATCTGCATTTCTGTGCATTTACCATCCCAAGGGGCATTGCCTGAGCATCCAAGTATATAAGGATCTTCACTTACAAGAGTTACTTTAACAATACTCTTATTTGTATGAATTCTGATTTCAAGCTCATCTTCATTTAGAGCATAACAGTCATTAAAGCCACAAACGTGTTTTATACCTGCTTCATTCATCATTTACACCCCATACTAACTTCATTATTTGTATAAGTCATCTAACCAAATAATATAATGAAAGTATGATGGTATCTTTAATAATCCTATGAGATTAATGACACAATTCTCTGCTGTTGCATATTTATTTATACGTAAATTTTTAAAAGGATGTGAACGAAGGATGGAAGTTATAAAAGGAAAGTGTTTTATAGATACTACCGCCAGAAACCACATCGGCTATGAATAACCGAGCATTCCGCTACGACAGAGAGATTTTAATTTCGTCCTAATGTAGAAAACCGGGCATAAGCCCGGTTTTCAGTAGCGTTATTGCTATCAGAGATTACTCAATGATAGTACCAACAACACCAGCACCTACAGTACGGCCACCTTCACG
>JBJEWY010000017.1:0-4080 GCA_051885305.1 Succinivibrio sp.
CATTATGTTAATTCAGATCGTTGTGAAAAAAGGTATGTCAATAATTCAAAGATACGCATGTAGGAATTAGGTACAACTACAGAGAGAGCATCGCTAATGTAGTCAGGTATTTTTCTGGCAACAGTCAAAGCAGGATATTCATAAGTTCTAAACAGATATTCTCTGGTGATTTCCTGACTGCGACGGAATGTACCACGATTGATGATCTCATCAACTTTCTGCATCAGGAGCTTATTGTGTTCAGCAAGTGTTCTCTGATTCTTAGAAAACATTGATCTGATAGTCTTCATCAGCATCTGAACTCGGTTGACAGAATGTTCTGCACAACTCTTTATTTGGGGAGAAAAGGGAGGAGCAGCTTCAGCACATATTCCCATTTCCTGCAGATAGTTTTCAAAGTTGCGATTGATGACAGCCTCTTTACCGTACTGGTGCTTGGTAGACCAGCATTTGGCATTATCTACTTTGATAATGCTTGGATAACGATTTCCTATTTTTTCTGAAAACTTCACTTAAGACTCTACAGCTCTCTGCTGTTGATTGGGCAGTAACAAACTGAGCCTGCATGTAATAACTGGCAGGAAAAGATACCACCATGATCCAACATCGGACTCTGCCGTTGTATGTAAACAGCTCATATTGATCACCTGTGAAATCTAATTCTGCATATAACCCATAAGGATAGTTCTGAGAAAAATAAAACTCAGGCGCATTAGATTCAATAACGTTCTTTTCCTGTTTAACTCTTGCAGAGAAGTAAGTAAGACTTAAAGCATCTTTACCAGCTTTTTTAGCCTCAGCCTGATATTCAATGTACATGGCTTTGATTGAATCACTCTTAAATTCAATCATCTTTGTGGCTAGCTCATTAAAATCTGGAATTAGTTTGTTTTTAGATTGCTTTGTAACCTTTGGTGTTGCTGGATGCGAATAGAACTTTTCTATTAACTCAGAAGGAGAAAGCTCTGATATTTCTGAGTAATACTTAATGTTTAACTTCTTGAGTTTTTTGCACAATCTATCAACAGTTGTTGCTGAGATTTTTACTTGTTTGGCAATAGCTCTGTTAGAGTCATTTGTATTAAGCAGTCTGACACAGACAGACTTGATACAGGAAGGACTCAAATTAGTTCGAAATGTTGTTTTTTCTGACATATCATTCTCCTAAATGATGGGAACGAAGTCAGTTTAAACATCATGGAAAATGGAAATTTGAAATCGTGTGTTCAAGGTAGGACAACACATTGATACATATTGAATTACTGTCGAAAAAATAATACTTATTGAGAGAGTTTTGCGAATAATATAATTTACATTCTCTGGCTTGCCTAAAGAGAACTATCATTTTTGATATGATCCCATATCGATAGAATAGCTTTGAACCTCTTTGCTTTATGTAAGAACACGTTCTCTTATTTCTGTTACTGCAGGCTATTGTGGAAAATCTGTCCCAATCAGATAATTTGAATCTGCTGGCAGTTTTGGTTGGGATAAAAGTGCTAAATACACACGCTAAGCTCTTTACTGTGTAGTTACAATAGGGTAAGACAAAGTCTGGCAGTAAATTGTGCGTTCTTTTTCTTTTTTCTTTAAATGTGCAAATTATTCTCGGAATAAGTATAAGTTTGGGCTCAACACCTATCTGCTTGATTTGTCTTTTTATGTAACTGTGAATCCTTATACTAGTAGCACCTAATGATGAATCTAACCAAGCAAAAACCGTTGGTGATGGCACAAATTTTGGAATACGGCCTTTGCAATACTCTACATTGAATAATTGGTATGGTAAAATGTGCATGACTTTTGTGTCAGGGCCACAACTTACAGGTCGAAGCGTAGGGTTGTGGCCTTTTAATTTGTAAAACAATCTTCAATTCAGATCCTAATCTGAACTTCTCTTATTTATCTACAAATTTATCCTTCATAGTTAGTAAAACATGATTTATAACACGTTTTCCATCTTATACAGCGTGTTGGTTGTTGAAATGTTCAATCACATACTTTAGAACAAAAGAGGATGTATTTTTTTGAATAGCTTTGGTGCAAACTTGAAAGAAGATCACTGCAAAGTAATTTCAAGATCAGTGCAAACTTAATTAAAAGATCATTGCAACTAAATTTCAAGATCTCCCTGTTCTTTAGCAACCTGTGCCTGAGTAACTCCAGAATTGACTCTATCAATAGCAGTCTTAATAAAGGTTTCTGAATAACGGATTTTTTTAGCCATATTTTTTCCCTCATTTATATTTTAATATAAAAGGGATAATTTATTCCGCTAACTGATCCTTAGTTCAATAACAAGCCACATCATTCTCTATTTTCTCAAAATAAATATTGAATCTGCCTGTATTAGGGAGAATTCAGTTAGTGACATCAACTCAAAATCTGTTGTCAAGAATATTTTATAATCAGTACTGTCAATATGTATTTTTGTGAAATCTTAACTAGATATGAAATATAGCACCTAACTTCAATGTCATTTCCACATGTAAATAAACTTATAACTGTTTAGATTTAAATATCATTAAAAAAATTAAACGAGGGATGCTGATAATATATCTCTTCCATAACCTTTTTGGTTCTGAAACTAATCGAAATAACCATTCAAGACAAAATCTTTGCATGATCTTTGGTGCTCTTTTTAGATTTCCAGAATAAAAATCAAATGCGGCTCCAACAGCTAAAATTTTTGCTGACTTGATTCTTTTATAATGCTCAAAACACCATTTCTCTTGTTTAGGCTCTCCCAAAGCAACCCAAAGATAATCAGGTTGAGCTTTATTAAGCATATCTACGATTGCAATGTCTTCTTCTTCTGTCAAATCCCTAAATGGAGGACTGTACATACCAGCGATCTTTATATTTTTGTATTTTTTTATCAAACTGGTCTTTATATTTCTCAAATTTTCTTCAGTAGATCCATAAAAAAAATGGGTTTTACCTTTCTTCACTGACTCAGTTAGAACTAAATGCATGACATCAGGACCAGAACATCGTTCAATATCTTTTATACCACGAAGCTTTGCAGACATGACAATAGGACTACCATCTGCAAAACAGTAGCATGCTTGTTTTTCTATTGTTTGGAACAAAGGATTATTATATGCAGAAACCGCCATTGGTCCCCCCCAAAAAATTACATACTGACTAGACTGTTCAACATTCATTGTGTATATTAAATGAGCTGCCTGTTTTTGGGTACATAAATTAAAACCAATCTTGCCTACTTGAAAATTTCTGTTAAACATATAGCTGTATATCCCATAATCAACCAATAAGAGTGAAGTTTTGCTCTCAACAATACATGACCGTGCCGACACTATCACACTGTACGTGCTTTTGCATCATAATATTCTATTTTTTCCAAAATACGCGTCCACAATTCACTTGCTATTTTGGGAGGTTCTTCTGACTACATAACCCCAAACAGATTACTAATTATCTTGAGATAAATATGTAATTCAAGTTGTTTGTATATGTCAGTTCATCGGAAGTGTATCAAATTCTTCACCTACTATAAAATGAATATAAGAGTGTAGCACATAATCATCATGAAAAAGCTTTCGCTTGTAAATTTTTATGAATCTAGTTTTCTACATGTAAATTTAAAACAAAACTAGATGCAGTCTAGGATTGACACTCTTTAAAAACTTATATTGATTTATTCTTGATAAGAGGGTGTGATTATAAGCTAAAAAAAGCTACAAATCTGATAGATATCAATAAAAGCTTCTTTAATTTGTTACTCGACTTTCCCTGATAAAAAATTTAATTAAATCTAGATCTACTCTTGGATTGACGCTCTTTAAAAACAAGTATTGATTTATTGCCGTGCAAGATTCAAAGGAAAAACTTGCTTAAGGAAGTTACATTCCGTTAAACCATGAACTCGGAAGTTCGACAGTTGATAATTTTTTTTGAAAAGCTAAGGATTTGAAATCCTTATTTTTTTTGTCTAAAATTTCGTAAATGGTCTGAAATAAAATTTTCAGACCTTCCTGTTAAGCCATATTCCATGGCATCAATTTATCAAGGACTTCAGAGGAAATCTTATGGCTCTTGTAACCAGTAATACTTCCT
>JBJEWY010000018.1:0-4073 GCA_051885305.1 Succinivibrio sp.
TGAATCAGGTGATGGATACGCTGATATCGTATTTAAAAACGCTGATGAAGATACTTCTGTAATCATTGAACTTAAAGTAGCACCAAGCACTAAGCATATGAAAGAAACAGCTCTGCAGGCAATAAAGCAGATTGAAGATAAGAGATATGCAGAAAAATTCATGGATGATGTTGTAACTGATGTCTACTGCTATGGCATCAGCTTCTATCAGAAAGTGTGCTATATCGAAGTTAAAAAGATCAAATAATCAGATTCTTTGTGGATTGAACACAAACTTCTCAAATATGA
This sequence comes from Succinivibrio sp., assembly GCA_051885305.1. Lineage (GTDB taxonomy): Bacteria > Pseudomonadota > Gammaproteobacteria > Enterobacterales > Succinivibrionaceae > Succinivibrio. The sequence goes on from JBJEWY010000018.1 coordinate 289, forward strand.
CAAAATGTCATGATTCTGAGCCCTCAAAAAAAAATCATTTCTATCCCATTTTTTATAAAAATCTGTTAGCATACACTAATTAGCAATGGCTAATTTATGCGAAAAGGAATTGTATAAACTTTATTTCCTTGATTTTTATTCTGTTTGTTTGGCTGTGCTAATTTTTATCGCTTATTTATGATGAAAAAGTGGTTAAGCTTACAGACTAAAAGTGTATTGCAGTCACTTTCACGGGTAATTTATGTTTAATTTCTTATCTCAGTTTTTTAACGAGAAAAAATATTTTCTCTCAACTGTAACTGTTGCAAGCTATATTCCAGGTCGCATCAGAGTGTACAGTTCGCTTATCAAGGGTAATCATGAAAATGCTAAGTCTCTAGAAGAATATTTTTCTAAGTTTAAAGAACTGAAAAGCTTTTCCATAAACGAAGTAACAGGCTCAGTCCTTATTGAGTACGATGTCGACAAATTAGCATCAAATAAAGAGTTACATGAAATAGAACAGTGCCTTAGAAAAAAGGCAGGAAAGTAGGTGAATTGAATGAATCTTACCGTTTTATCTGTTTTAATTGCTTTTGCTCAGCCTCTGATTCAGATGGTTTTTAATAATTATTCAGCAAAAAAGTTAAAAGAAAACACTAAACTTGCTCTGTTTACATGTTTGCACAGTATAAAGGGCAGAAGACGTTACAAGAGTATCCTGCTTAAGGATAAGGTTTTTGCTGATGCACTTCAGGGCAAGTTAACTGAACTTGGGATCTTTGACAGGATCACTGTAAATAATGTTACAGGATCTATTCTTCTTACATATAAATGTGAGGAGAAAGATGTTGATACTGTAATAGATCATCTCAATGCTCAGACTCAGAAAGTTACAGACTGCATGACAAATACAGGACATTCTGCCATGAATGGATCTAAAGCATACAGAGCATGTGGTCATGCTGCAAACGTTGGGCAGAATTCTTTAATTGGTCAGTCGCTTAGAAAATATACAAACAAGGTAAATTCCTGCGTTAAATTGTCAACAAATGGAATTGCTGATCTTGCAATTGTTGTGGGTTCTGTCTGTCTTCTGTGGGGCGGATATAAAATCATTACTCAGAATCAGGTACCAAATGGTCCATCACTTGTATGGTGGGGATATAAGATCCTTGAAGGCGGTACTAAATAATGTCAGAGCTATTTCATTACACAACTAAGCTTAAGCATGAATACAGTGCTAAAGGAACTGCTCTTTTAGAGTATAAATTAAGAAAGGTTCCAGGTGTAATGTCAGCCTGCATTCTTAAAAATAACACGTTAAGTGTCTATGCAAGGGATAAGATCTCACTTGCACGAGCCCTATTTGCTCTAAGGCTTGTTCCTGTAAAAGACGAGCTGAAGGAAAAAGCCAGAAAAGAAAAAAACGATATCAAAGCAGTTTCAGAAGAACTGAAGAATTACACATTCAATGCGTTAGTTTCTCTGTTTGGCTTTGGAGCCCTAGAAGTCTTTAAACGTCTCTCTCCTACTGTATTTTCCAGTCTGTCTTTTTTAAGAACAGCTTTCGTGCTGTATATTGCAAGGGATATCTTTAAAGAGGGCGTCCTTGGTCTGATTAAAGAAAAGTCTCCTAATGCAGATACTCTGACTGCTACCGCTGTTCTTGCCTCAGTTCTGTCCGGCAAGCCAGAGTCTAGTCTTTCTTTACTGGTTCTGTCTAACTTTGCTGAAATGCTGACCATTGGGGCAGCAGAAAAGGCTCGTCAGCATATTTCAAATCTTCTGGATATGAAGGTGAAATATGTATGGCTTAAAGACAACAAAGGTCATGTTTCAAAGGTAAGCATTGATGATGTAAAGGTTAATGATGAAGTTGTTGTTTACGTAGGTGAAAAGATCTGCGTTGACGGTGTGATTATTGAAGGTGAGGCTTCAATTGATCAGTCATCCTTGACCGGTGAGTCAATTCCAGCTTTCAAGACTGTGAAACAGGAAGTTTATGCTGGAACTCTTGTTTGCTCAGGTGAAATTACCATCAGAGTTTCCAAGGTTGGAGATGAAACCAATCTTGCTCGTATTATCAACATGGTGGAGAACGCCCAGAACAGAAGAGCTCCAATTCAGAACTTTGCCGACAGAATGGCAAATGCCTTAGTTCCGATTTCTTTCCTGTCTGCAGCTGTTGTTTACGGAGTAACCCGTGATTTTCAGCGTGTTTTAAACATGTTCTTCATTGATTTTTCATGCGGACTGAAACTCTCAACCTCAACAGCGATCTCAGCGTCAATCAGTAAAGCTGCTCAGATGGGAGTCCTTGTTAAAGGCGGCAACTTTATTGAGACCTTAGCTGATATTGATACGGTTATTTTAGATAAGACAGGAACCATTACTGACGGTCATCCAATTCTGATTGATACCATAAGATGCAATGATATTGAGGACAAGGAACTGGTTCTTTTGGCTGCAGCTGCTGAGAAGTCATCATCTCATCCTCTGGCTGAGGCAGTAATCAACTATGCTCAGAACAAGGGCTGGGATGTACCTTGCGACGTTAAGATTGAAACTGTTGTTGGTCGTGGTATCAGTGCTACTGTTTCTGCCTTTGAGGATTATTCAGGTGGCGAGATCTTAGTTGGTAGCAGAACCTTTATGAAGGAGAAGCGGATTCCGGGTATCAGCAGTATTGACAGATCTGGCTATTCAAAGGAATGCAATATAATTTATGTTGCAAGAAACAGGGAACTTTTAGGCGCTCTGGTAATTACTGATCCTATCAGAAAAGATATCAAGAAGACTCTTAACATCATCCGCAGAAATGGTGTTGATGAAATTGTAATGCTTACTGGTGACAATAAGTTTACTGCAGAGTATGTTGCATCCAAGCTTGATCTTGATGGCTTCAAGTCTGATGTGCTTCCACATGAGAAGGCAGAGTTTGTTGCAAGCAAACAGAGTTATTCAAAGGTGCTGATGGTTGGAGATGGAATCAATGATGCCCCTGCTCTTGCATATGCAGATATTGGCGTGGCTTTAGGTGGCAAATCAACCGATATTGCTATGGAGTCTGCTGATATTACCATTACATCAGATGAGCCTTTAAAGCTGGCAAAGGTTATGGAACTGTCAAAGTCTACAATGGGACTTGTAAGACAGAACTTTGCTGCAACTATAGCTATTAACTCAGCTGCTATGATGCTTGGTGCTTTAGGCAAAATCAATCCTCTGATTGCTGCAACCATACATAACGCTGCAACAATCGGTGTAGTGATCAATTCTTCCAGAATTCTATTTGATAAAAAATTTAATTTTGAAAAAATTAAACGCAATCAGGATCTGGAAAATCTATAATTTTTTTTAAGTCTAAAAATGACAGGAGATAATTATGTTATCAAACAAGACTGATTTCTTTATTGGCTTAGTTGCTGGTGCTGTTGCAGGTGCTGTAGGTTACAAGCTGTTTCAGGATCACAAGGAGCAGATTTTAAGTTCTTTTGATTCTTTAACTTCTAAGTTCTCAAAGACTGAAGAGACAGCCTTATCTGAGGAAGAACTTCAGGCTCAGAAAGAGCATTTAGAAGATTTAATTGCAGAACAGCAGGCTGCCAAGAAAGCAAAGTAATTTCAAAAAAAAATAACAAATGAGAGGACTAAAAGTGTGGAAACATATTTTTTGTTCTCTCTTACTCTCTATTTTGCTATTTTCCAGAGCATTTTCTATCCCAAAAATAAGTCTTTTTAGTTCTATATAGTGACATCCTCCCCTACCTGTAGAGGTAGGGGCTTCCTGTTCGATAGCTCTA
>JBJEWY010000019.1:0-3995 GCA_051885305.1 Succinivibrio sp.
TATTAATCCCCATAAAAATCAGACTTAACTATTTGATTTTTAAAGAACGCCGATGTCAGTGAGTTTGAAAAATTGGTATTTGTAACTATTTTATTGATTTTCAAGAGAATTTTAGAGATTTTTCATTCTGCTAAACAGGCATTTTGGTCATCGGCGAAAATTTAGATAAATATTCTTTATATTTCAAAAAGATAATCAAAAATATATGCAAAACAGATATAAAATTTATATTGATTTAAAATACTTGACATGCATAGTTCAGTAAATGAACTTAAAGACAGTGTGCGGTGCAGCTTTGCTTCATTGGCATTTTCAAATTTGCCTTTGTATTCACTGCATTTGCACGCAATTTCGCTACCGTCCTGAACTAGGATATCAGTAAGGTTAGGCAATTTTAACCTTAATGCATCAACAAGCTCTTTTGTATCAGACTGCACCTCATTGATACCAATTTCATTGAGTCTGCCACATAGAGATTTAAGGAATACAGGATTTGCTTTTTATCGAGAAAGTCGTAAAAAGGCTCCCATGAAAGAGTCTCTTTTCCTTTCTTAAGCATGTTGCATGAGTATTCATAGTGAATATTCCTAAGAGTAAATTCCTTGTCTCTGTTTAAGACTTCAGTGGCAGTGTAAATAAAAACAGCAGGGTCAAAAAGTCGGCTTCTGACAACCAGTTTTGTGTCATGAGCTAAATTATTAATTGCGAGATCTGATAACAAAGACTGAAGTAGAGAGCTTAGGGAATTTGAAGAAAGATCTGAACTAAGATACAATGAGGTCATGCGGTTGCTCCATTTTGTTGTCGTTTTTTTTGTCTACCGTAATAATAAAATGAACAACCGCTTCTTTGAAGCCTCTTCTTTTTAGATTGACATTTTTCTATATTAATCACCTAATAACCAGTATAATTTTTAAAATCCCGTGCATGTATCTTGAAAAGATTAATAGAAGAGCAATCATTTTAAAATATTCTAAATGGTGATCTGCTTGCTTCTGAATGCTTATCAAATTTCTGCTGACCTAGGCTCAAATTTTTCTGCATAACAACCAAAAACAAAATACAAAAATTCAGGTAATTAAGATCAAGAATAATCAAATGGTCAATTGACGTTACAGACTAACTCTATACCTTCGCTTTCTGCAGTACTATATAAGTTTTCTACCTTAGAACATAGTCAATGATGCACGGAACAGTATTCAGACAACTAATAAAGGGCTTGAACCATACATTTCAAAACATACACAGCAAAAATATCGTTAACTGACTGAATTTTTTACACGGTTTATAATTTGTTATTATAAAATCTTATAAAAAAGGTTGGTGTAAAAGGTACTTATTAAAACAAAAGTGACCAATTAGAAAAAACAATACTGTTGAAAGGCATTCTCAGTGGATAACATATACATAGCTGACTTAGATTTCATCGCCAAAAGGGAAATAAAATCTTTGCCTCCTTTCCATGGAGCAAGATTTAGCGCATTTTTACGATTTGCCTGCAGAAAGGCAAATATAAAATTGGATGATTGCGCTTTTGCGATACTACCTTTCAGGAGTGGCTCAAAGCATATTCATACAGGTGAACACATTCGATTGCGTATTCTGTTAACTGAATACGGAAAAGAAAAACTACCTATTCTATGTAATGCTATTTTTTCAACTGAGGGGCAAGGTGAATTCTCTGCTGAATCGCTGCAGTTATCATCCGTGATTGATGCTGTAGCAAATCAAAATGCCAACTTTAGGCCAAATAAATCTTTAGATTTGACCCTTTTCTCTTTTGAGAATCTAAAAAAAGAAGCTGAATTTCTTTTAAATCTGGATTCATTTACATTAGAGCTGATTTCACCATTAAGACTCTCTCTGCCTCCTGGGGTACGTACAAAAAACGCAACAGAATTTGAGATCCTGTGCAAACCTGACTTCTTTTACAGGTTTGAATATGCTCTGCTGCATATTTTAAATTCCTTAAAACGACTTGGAGAATTAGAGGTCAGTACTGAGGAAATTGAGAATCTTCCAAAAGTAATTGAATGCGATACTCAATGGTGCGATATAAGGTACAGCAAAATAAGAAAAATCCCTTTAGGTGGAATAATAGGCAACATTAAATATGAAGGTAAATTTTCCTCGTATGATTTAGCCCTAAGATTTGTTGCTGGTCAATATACAGGTTTAGGAAGAAATCAGAGGTTTGGATTAGGATTTTACAAAATTCCTGAACTTGAAATTGCAAGAAGTATTTTTATGCCCATCAATAGCGGAACTTAAGAGGTAGCATGATGAGACAAGGCAGTAATGAAGAGCTTCCAATCATTGTATCTTGGGTTGGTGCAACTGATATTAACCGCATGAAAAGCTGGATGGATTATGAAGATTTTCAAAAAAGAGCTACAAATGAAAGCTCAACTGATGAAAACAATAATCTGGTAGACAAAGCTCATGGTGAACCAGAAAAAAAATGGAATAATGGTCCTATCAGGACTATGACAGATGATATCCAATCTCAGAAAATCTATTTGCTGTGTTCTCTGCAATATGCAAATCAAAAAGAGGATATAGAACGCTGGGTTAAAAGAGGAAACAAATCACCTGTACATGTCATAACTACAGATGTAGTGGATCCTACTTCATATGATGAGATTTTAAATGCTCTTAATAAGTTCTATGACGATTACTTTGATGTAAAAAATCCTTCTAGATTTATCTTTAACATCACTCCTGGCACTCCTGCAATGCAAGCTATGACTTTATTTTTTGGTGGAAGCAAATTTGTTGGAGCAAAGTTTTACGCTACAAGAGATCCAAGATATGTTACAGAAACTAGCAAGTACTATTATGAAGTCAAACTCCCTTTTACATTACCATCAGCACTGAATGTAAAAGTCCCTTCTGCTAGTACAACAATTGGCTCTGATATCCGTCAGGATGTTATCCGTAACTATGCAATTTATCCTTCAATTTCAATCCTATTAACAGGTGAATCTGGTGTAGGAAAAACTGAATTCGCAAAAGAAATCCACAACAGCATACCAGGCAGTGATCCTAATAAATTCGTTTATGTGAATTGTGCAGAAATAGCAACTGATCCTACTAATTTCAGTGTAGAGCTTTTTGGGGCAAATAAAGGGGCTTATACAGGACTCACCCAAAACAGAATAGGTAAATTTGAATTAGCTCAGGGAGGAACTCTGTTTTTAGACGAAATAGGAGAAATCCCTTTTTCTATGCAATCTATCCTCCTAAATGCAATTCAAAATAAAGAAATCAGAAGATTCAACGACAATAAGATCATTAAATTAAAAGATCTTCGAATAATTTCTGCAACCAATAAGGATCTAATTACAGCTGTTCAGGAAGGATTGTTTAGAGAAGATCTATATTACAGAATATCCATGTGTAGCGTTCCTCTAAAGACTTTAAGAGATATAGCAGCAACAGATGAGCATGCTTTTAACAACTTGTTAAAGTCTACTATTGAAAACATAAATAAGGAAGTTCCTGATTTTGCTTCAGTATCCCATTTGGATAAGGAAACTTATGACTTTATTAAGAATCAGAGCTGGCCAGGCAATTTAAGACAATTGCATCACGTCCTTGTATTATCCTGTGCAAATGCAATTCAAAGTAAACATCACAGAATAACAAAAGAAATTGTAGAAACCCATCTATCAAGAATGTCTATTCCTTTCACAAAAAATGAAGATAGCACAGCTACATCTGAACCAGATTTTATTCCAAATAATCTTGAAAAGTGGCTCAAAAACAAGAAGATAGAGTTTATAAAAAAAGCTCTTGTTGAAGCTAAAAACAATGTTTCAGTTGCAAGCAAGCGTTTGGGATGTAACTACCAAAATTTAAACAATTTTGTAAAGAAAAATGGAATCAAATGCTAAGAACACCGCTATCAATCAGGTGAAATTAACTAGGAACTAAAACAGCGCAGAATACGGATAACTTCGGTATAGAAATTCGCTCTATCTTCGGTACAGAAA